>CAZBHA010000150.1:0-1504 GCA_964491675.1 uncultured archaeon | reverse complement strand
AACAAATATTAATTTATAATATTTTATTAGTAGAACTATTATTTGTAGCTTTAATTATTTTACTTTTAATTACATTTTCTCAAGGAAACCCTTTAGTAAATCCACTTGGAGAAATTTATGAAATAACTTATTTGTTATTTGTTTTAGCAGCAGTTGTTTCAATAGTTTTATCAATTATTTTTGCAGTTCAAAAAGAATTATCAAAAGGCCTAATAATAGTTGGATTAATTTTAATTGTATTTTATGTTTTAACAATGTTCTTTTTTGGAGATCCTTTTACTAGAACAATTACTATTCTAGTTACTGCCCTAGCTATTGCTCCAAGCGAGTATTATATGGCAACAAGTAACTAATAAAAGAATTTTTATTCTAAATTTATTTTATGAGACTTTGGTCAATTCACCCAAAATACCTTGATTCTATTGGACTTGTTGCTCTATGGCGAGAAGGACTTTTAGCAAAAAAGGTTTTAATGGGAAAAACAAAGGGATATAAAAATCACCCACAATTAAATCGATTTAAAGAATATTCTTCTCCAGTTAAAGCAATTAATACTTACCTATTTTATGTTTTTTTAGAATCGCAAAAAAGAGGGTATAATTTTAATGAAACAAAATGTAAAAATTTTAATTTAAAAAAAGAAATAAAAATTACAACTGGGCAAATTGAATATGAGTTTACTCATTTAGTAAAAAAATTAAAAATTCGTGATAATAAAAAATTTATTGAAATAAAAAAAACTACTAAAATAGAGTTAAATCCACTTTTTAAAAAAATTAATGGAAAAATTTCTGATTGGGAAAAAATTTAATTCTAAACTTAACTTGTTTTAAAAAAATTATCAAAATTTAATTCTAAAATTATATTAGTTTAATAAAAAATTATACAAACTTAAATTAATTCGCTTTTTGCCAAATGCCTTTTTGACGATGCGCGTTGTATGTAGTTTTTTAAACAAGTCAATACTACGTTTTATTATCAATTGGTGAGCTATATGAGTGAAGTAAAAATTAATGTTAAGGATAACTTAAAATATTACTTTTCTTTACTTAAAAATTATAAAAAATTATTTATAATAATTATTGCAATACTTCTATTTTATGCAATTATAGAAGTTGGAGTAAATTATTTACTTAAAATTTTAATTGATAATGCAAACCTTTTTGTAAACGGGACTTTGAATGCAGACGGATTTATTAGTATATTACTATTTTTAGCAATAATTTATTTTGTTTCAGTTTTAGTTTCTGCATCTTTAAAATATCATAGAATTATTTTTCTTAATGAGTTAGAAACTAAATTAATGTTTGATGCAAAAAAAGATATTTTTAACCATTTAGTTAAACTATCTCACAGTTTTCACACAACTAATAGAACAGGAAGTTTAATTTCAAAAATGCTAAGGATAAGTAAGGGAATAGAAGCTCTAACTGATTTTTTAACATTTCATGGAACTCCTCTTTTATTAAAAATAACAATTAGTTTTATTATAATTGCATTTTTT
>CAZBHA010000149.1:0-1514 GCA_964491675.1 uncultured archaeon | reverse complement strand
TTGGTAAAAATGTGATGCTATAGTTTAGATATAGAAAAGCAATTTCCTATCTAGTCTAGATATAGAAAAGCAATTTCCTATCTAGTCATATGATGCTCATGCTATAGACTTTTCGGCTGTTCCGTTAGGACCTAATGGGGATACGCAGGTGAAGCTTGACTGGTCATCGGTTCCGGGAGCACAGGCATACCGTTTATGGCGACGTACCGAGATCAGCCCAAATGTTCGGGTGACAACTATAGATGTGCTGAACACATTGGATTCACTTACTTACACAGATACAGGTCTGGACCCAAATACTAAATACACATATCTTATAAAAGCTTTTTATGATGTTGAATGTACGAAGGGAATAGAGCAGAAGGAAACATCTGTTACCACAGACCCAATGATATCTCCATATGATGCTGAGGCGGTTTTTGATATAAACACCCGCAAGGTTACGCTTACCTGGAAAGCTTCTATGAAAGCAACTGGTGCTACCATAACACGTTACGAAGGTACTAATCCCCCAACGACATTTGCTGCCGATACTGCCACTAGCGCTGTTATAAATGAATCTGGTACTGGCCAGATCCGTTATACTATTAGGTCCACAGGAACAACTGCGGAGGGCGATACATATACTTCGGGGCCATCCGATCTTGTGACTGTCCAGCCAATCGCCGTACCAGCCTTAACCGCAGTCTATTCAAATGGCTTCGTACATATAACTTCCAATACAGATACTGATTTTTCCCGTTTTAGGCTTATGCGCTCTAAATGGAATGGGACTTCATGGGGTAACTGGGAGAAAATCAGCGACAAATTTCTATCTGGCAGCTATTATGATTCGGTATCGGCCGAAGGACAATATAGGTACAGGCTTGAGGCACATTCCGGCTATTCGGGCTATAGTAATGTGACGGAACACTTAAATGCTCTGGGTGCGCCCTCCAACTTAGTCGCAGAATTTATGGTGAAAAGAATCTCATTGACCTGGACAAATGCTGAGGGAAACAGCGCAAGTATAAAAGTTTTTCGAAGTATTGCCGGTGGTGCTTTTACTGAGATAGCCACACTGCCAGCTGATACCGAAACGTATTTTGATAATAGTGTTACAGTTGTTCCAGGTACCGTCTATTCGTACAAGGTTATGGCTTACGACGAGTCTTCAGGGAACTACTCCCAAAGTGCGACTACAAGCCTTTCAGGAACCCTGCCGCCTACTCCTACATCATTGCGGGCCGATGTATCGTCTTCCGATGGTGTAAAATTGACCTGGACATGCAATCAAAATAATGTAGAAGTCTTTGTAGTAGAAAGAATGACCAGCCCCGGTCAGTTTCAGCCATTAGGTGAGTTTTGGGCGGATCCTGCAGGTTCAAGTACAGTAACCTACACGGATAACACTGTGACCGCGGGCAATACTTATATTTACCGAGTATATGCCATAAATGCCCTTGGCAATTCCTCATATTCTAATGAAGTCACCGTAAGCGCATGGGACGCTGTTGCACCGGCTACGCTGACCG
>CAZBHA010000148.1:0-1518 GCA_964491675.1 uncultured archaeon | reverse complement strand
TATGGTTCAAAGATGAAGTCCTTTGGGTCGTCGTCTTTTGGTATGAAATGTATATCTGGCTCTATTATATCCATGCTTCACCTCCATTCACAACAATGTCAATTTTAATCTATCTGGCTTTGGCTCGTATACGTCCCCTTTTTGTTTTAACTCGTCTATTATCTTGCGAGTAAATGAGTCGCTGATTCCCTCGCTTCTTGCTTCCTCGTAGACATCACTTATGAGTGCGCCTATACCGTCGTGCTTTTTGTCTAAACTTCCGATGATATCAGATATTGTCGATATTTTATCCCTCTGGGACTTTGGCTTCCCAGTCATTATCATATCCATATCTAACGTATTTGCCTCGTAATCGTGCGCAGACTCGCCAAATGCTGACTCGTAGATTTCTATTACTGCGTTTGCATCATCTATCGAAGCTACGCTGTTTCCACGCATCCTGGCCCTTGCGCTTGCGAGACGCACCAGTGACTGTAGCTGTCTTGCCGTTATTGGTATTGCGCCGCCCTCTCCTTTTGACCTCAATCCCACATAATAGTCCTGCAATCGTTCGTTTGCCTCTGGAGACATCCGAACTTCCGGTATCTTTTTCTTCTGGTATATGACATATCTCTTTATGTCCTCGATTGAAACCTCGGGCGTTATGTGCTCTACCTCTCCTGCGTGTGTTTTTAATATGTGGTCAGATATCAATTTGTCTGTTTCGGCTTTTGGTATGTCGGCCATGAAGAAAATCAGGTCAAAACGAGATAAGAGGGCTGGCTCCAGTTCGGTTTGGTTTGGCAACGGTGTGTGCGGGTCAAATCGCCCCCTCTTTGGATTTGCTGCCGCCAGTATCGCACATCTTGTGTTCAATGTTGCAATAATCCCGGCCTTGGATATGGAGCATGCCTGCTGCTCCATTGCTTGGTGGATACCGGACCTATCCTCTTCGGACATTTTCTCGATTTCGTCGACACACGCAAGTCCATTATCTGCAATTACCAATGCCCCCGCGTCCAATGTGTAGCCCCCGGCAATCTCGTCCTTAAGCACTGCTGCCGTCAGCCCCGCGTTCGATGCCCCTTTCCCCGAGGTGTATACCGACCTTGGCGATGTATATGTGGCATAGGTCAGCATCTGGGATTTGGCAACTCCGGGGTCTCCGACCAGCAGGATGTGCGGGTCCCCTCTCTGCTTAGTCCCGTCTGGCAGCTGCTTCTGCCTGTTGGCGAACTTTTGTAGGGCTATCGCCGCCTTGACATTCTCGTGCCCGTAAATCGTGGGCGCCATTGAACGTTGAATCTTCAGATGTATCTCCGGGTCAGCAGCCAATTCTTCCATTCTGGCTTCTTCCTCTGGAGTCAATACCATATCTTCGTATGTCTTTTCCTTTATGACTATGCTGTTTGCTTCGAGGTACTTAGTATATGTTGTCTTCTTGCCCTTGAGCCCTGAGTCCTGTATTGCTTTTAGGACACCGATAATAATTGCCTTATTACCAGTCTGTCCAGCCTCGACAATCTCTTCCCGGAGTAT
>CAZBHA010000147.1:316-1520 GCA_964491675.1 uncultured archaeon | reverse complement strand
CTCGGGGTCCGCGCGCTCGGCGCTCAGGGCGTGGAGAAGGTAAAAGTCGTAATATTCCGTGCCGAGCTTTTCCATCTGCTCATAGAAAAGGGGCGCGACCTCCTCGCGTGTTTTGGGTATCCACACGGGGTACTTGCTCGCAAGAAGATAGTCTTCACGCGGGAACCTCTTTATTATGCGACCGAGGAACCTTTCGCTCTCGCCGCCGTGGTAGCCGTAGGCGGTGTCGTAATAGTTGACGCCCGCCGCGAAGGCCCGCTCTATCATGGCCTCGGCCTCGACCTCGTCGATCTTGCCGTCCTTTTGTGGGAAACGCATGCATCCGAAGCCCAACAGTGATACGGGCACGCCGCAAAGCTCTCTTTTTTCCATGCAAAACACCTCGCTTATTATCGTTGCATAAAGAATAACATACCGGGCGGGAAAATAAAAGACGCGGTTTGCGCGCACGCGCGCGCGGCGTGTGATAAACTTGGAGCATAGACTCTAAGGGAGAGCACGAGATGGAGAAGCTCATTTGTTCAGCCAAAGGGGATGCCGGATATACGGCGACGCTGTTTTATGACGGGAGCGTATGCCCCGGGAGCGCGGTATACATCCATATGGAGCGGGACGAGGCCGCCTGTCTGTACGGCCGCCTTGCCGAAAGGGCGGGGGAGGGCGGAACGGGCGCCTTTGCTCTTGTCGGCATTTCGGATGTCGATTGGAACAAAAGCCTCTCGCCATGGCGGGCCGAGAGGGCTTTTCGCGGCGGCGGAGATTTTGCCGGGGAGGCTGACGCGCACCTTGAGTCCGTTTGCACAACGCTCATACCGTCCGCCGAGGAGGCGCTCGGCGGGAGAGTCGATACGCGCATCATCGCGGGCTATTCCCTCGCGGGGCTTTTCGCGCTGTATGCGCTGTACAGGACGGACGTTTTCAACAGGGCGGCCGCGATGTCCGCTTCGCTCTGGTTCGATGGCTTCACAGCCTTCATGGCGCGCAACGGGAGCGCGATAAACGCCAAGGCCGTGTATATGTCCCTTGGCAGCGGCGAAAAGAACGCCCCGAACGCGCGCCTTGCGGCGGTCGGCGAGCGTACGGGGGAGGCTGTGGAGCTGCTCAGGGCCACGGGGATACGCGTCAAATACCGGGAGCATCCGGGCGGGCATTTCAAGGATGTCGCAAAGCGCGTAGAGGAAGGCGTTTTCGAGGCGCTGTCGGC
>CAZBHA010000147.1:0-306 GCA_964491675.1 uncultured archaeon | reverse complement strand
TCGGCCCAACGCTGGGACGAACGCCCTGTATGACGCAAAGGCCCGCTTGGCATTTAAGCCCTTGCGGCGGGGATAGCGCGGGAAAATGTCCCTGCGCCGCCCGTTAGGGCGCGGTCGATTTGCAGTCAGCGGTCAAAATAAAGAAGAGCCCGGAGCGACGCGATATCGCTCCGGGCTTTTAAGCTTGGGTATGCTTGCATCTACAGGCTTAGAAGTTCTCGCACTTGAGCTCGAAATAGGCCTTGGGATGCGCGCAGATGGGGCAGGCCTCAGGGGCCTTCTCGCCGACGTGGATGTAGCCGCAGT
>CAZBHA010000146.1:0-1531 GCA_964491675.1 uncultured archaeon | reverse complement strand
GTTGGAGCTGCAGGAAATGTAGTTATGGGAACAATCCACGCAGATAGTGCATACTCTGTTTGGGATAGAGTAGTAAATGATTTAGGAGTTCCAACAACTTCATTTAAAGCAACAGATTTGGTAATAGTTGCTCGGCCAATTAGATTTAAAGGTTCATTAAGTAAACACAGAAGAGTTGTTGAAATTACTGAAGTAAAAAAACATTGGGATAATGATCCAAGTAGAGAAGGAGGGCTTTTGTATTTGATGAAATATGACGCTGCAAAAGATTCACTAGAACTTCAAGAAGATAATTTAAAAGAAAGTGATTTATTAAAAAGAATACAATCAACTTCAGGTCTTTCAATTAACGATATTTGGGATGAAATAAAATTAAGAGGAAATGCAAAATTATTTTTAGTTGAAAAAAAGAATGAATTTTCTTTACCAAATTTAATTGAATCTGAAAATACAACAAGGGCTAGTAGTAAATTACTTTTATTAAAAGAAATAATGCTTGAAGAAAAAGGAAGAATTGATTATACTGAATTATTTGAAAAGTATAAAAGTTGGGTGACTAAATCGTTAATTCCATCAGTACAAACAAAAGTAGAAAAGAAGTGATTGTGTGCCAAGAAAAATAAAAAAAGGAATGCCTGGAATAATGGGTTTTTCTCCTGGACAAATTTATAGAAATATTACAGCAAGTAGTTCTGATTTTAATGATGACGATGATAGTGAAGGAAAACTAGTTCTTGAAAAAAATAATCCGTATGTTACTTATTGTAAAAAAATGGCAAAAAAATATCCTGCATATACTAAAATGGCAGTTTTTCCAGAACAACATCAAAAAGCAGTAAATTTTTTAGGTTGGAAATTAAGTGCTGGGGAATTTAGTGCAGCGATAAAAGGAACTTTTATGCAATATTTAATTCCAATAATTTTAATTATAGTTTTAGTTTATACTTTTGGAATTGGTTTTAATATAGGAAATTTTTATACTGCTGAGTTTATTGGCGGGGGATTTTTTTATAATTTGGGGGACGAAGCTTTTGCATACAATGCTTTTTTTGCAGTTAGTATAATGCTTTTTGGACTTTTGGGCGCAAGAATTTACCAATTATATTCTTACCCATTAAGTGAAGCAGAAGCTGAAAAAAATCGTTCACTTACCTATGTTCCAGAAATGGTTGGATATATGATAATGTCAATGAAGTTAGTTCCAAATTTAGAAAAAGCAATTGAATTTAGTGCAAAACATGGTAAGGGAAAAATTGCAATTGATTTTAAAAGATTAATTTGGGATTTTCAAATTGGAGTTCACACTTCAATTTCAGAAGGACTTGATTCACTAGCTTATAGTTGGGGAGAATATTCTACTGAATTAAAAGAAGCTTTAATGAAAATAAGAGCAAGTGTAATGGAACCTAGCGAATCACATAGATATGCTCTACTAGATAAAACAATGATTGAGGTTTTAGATAGTGTAAAAGAAAAAATGGAAGATTATGCAAGAGGATTAAATCAACCAGCAATGATGTTATTTTATTTA
>CAZBHA010000145.1:0-1541 GCA_964491675.1 uncultured archaeon | reverse complement strand
ACAAAGATCTTCTTAAACAATGGGAAAAAACGATAGGCATTAAAAACTTATTTCTTCGTAACCTTATAAAGAATAAAAAATTAGCGTAATATGCGTAAACGTAAAGTAAAAGACTTAACAAAACCTAAACACAAAGAAAAAGTTATTCGGCTTCCAATTTCAAAGTTCATTGATTCAAAATTTCGAGATTACGCCATATACGTTTTAGAAGCTCGCGGAATTCCCAGCTTTTATGACGCATTAACTCCTGTGCAGCGGTTCATACTCAAAAACTCTCCTACAACTTTTAACAAATCTTTAACAATTGTAGGTAAGTGTATACAGGATGGATATCACCACGGTGACTCATCGATAATTGGTGCACTTAATAAATTGGCGCGTCCCTTTGGAAATGCGCTATCTATTCTTGATGGTGACGGGTTTTTTGGTACTGAGGTATCTCCTTCTCCGGCAGCTCCTCGTTATACATCAGTGCGCATTTCTCCTATAGCCAATAGAATCCTTAATAAGTATGATTACCTTACAACTCGAACACCTGAAGAGCCTTACGATCCATTTTGGATGGACATTCCATTAGGACTGGTTACTCCAATAGTTGGTATCGCTGTTGGTTATAAAACAACTATTCTTCCTCGTAAATTGAAAGACATACAAGATTTTTTAGAGGGAAAACGAAAAAGCGTAAAACCTTATTTTGAAGGGTTTAACGGAACAATTGAAAAGTTTAATAACATTGATAAATCTTGGTTAATATCTTCAAACATTACAGTTGAAGATAAACGAATTACAATTCGTGATATTCCCCCCATTCTTAAGTATCAATCTGTTCTTAAAAAATTAGACTATCTTATAAATAAATACGAAGGAAACATTAGCATTATTAATAATTCAAATATAAAGGTTATTATTGATATTGTTTATAAAGGAAGAAACGCAAATGAATGGGAAGATATTCAAAAATTCATAAAGAAAAGTTTCTCAATAATTGTTACTGAAACTCCTGTATTTATTAAAGATGGAACAGTTTTAACATATGATTCTGTTGAGCAATATCTTGAAGATTATAAATGGCAGCTTGTAAGACTCAAACTCAAAAATACTTTATATGAAAGAGATAAATTATCATTTGAGCTCAAATTCAACTACGCAAAAGAATTGTTTATTAAATTTGTACTCGAAAAACAAAGAACTGTTGATGAACTCAATAGATGGCTTAAAACGTATAATAAAGAAGTAGCGTCAAAACTTGAAAATATGACAGCTAAAAAGTTCACTAAAGATGAATTAGCAGAAACAAAGGTAAAAATTAAACAACTTGAAAAAGATCTTAAGACTAAAGAAAAAGAACTTATAATTGCACAAAAAACTTATGATAATTATCTCGACCCAACATTATCTCGAGGAATAACTTCCCATAAACACTCGGTTAACCTTTTTGAAACAAATGATATCGAAACTATTAATGAAATTACAGTTTGGAACGGAGAGGATGTTTTTGAAGAAGAACTAAATGAACAAAATGTTGATGAATAAATAAATAT
>CAZBHA010000144.1:0-1541 GCA_964491675.1 uncultured archaeon | reverse complement strand
AAAAAATAAAAAAATAACTAGTTTAAAATTTTCAAATTAAAAAAGTTATTTTTCTATAAAATTTAATGTAATTTTAAGTCCTTGTTTTGCACTTCCTTTTAAGAGTGTTCCACTAACAGGTTTTCTTCCAGCAGTAAAAACATTTAAGTTTCCCCACATTTCTTCCCCACCCATTTTAAAATTTCCACTAGCTCTCATTATTTCTATATCTTTAATATCAATTCTTTTGTACTTTGCACCTTCCATGCAATTTACTATTCCCTTAATTACAAAACCATTAATATCAACTAATTTAGCTTCTTTGATTTTATTTTCTCTTAAACCTTGTGCAATACTACTTAAAATATCATCATTTTCATCGAGTTCTAAAATTAGATTTTTTATAGGAATTTTTTCTTTAATTAACATCGAATTAAATTGTGTTGGCATAATTTCACCCTAATTATTACATCAAGTAATAATTAACATAACCAAGAATGATTTAATTTAAAATACTATTTAGTAATTAAAAAAAATTACTATTTTTTAAATTTTTTAGTAAAATTTTCAATAAAATCAGTATTAATTCCTTTTTTATTTAACTTTCCAATTATCCCTTTTACTTTCTTTTTAATTTCTTTTTCAGCAATTTTTTCCATCCCTGAATTTATTACAATTAATAAAATTGCATCTTTTTCAACCAGAGTATTTTTGTCAAAAGAATATTTTCCATCACAATAAGTAGCAATAGTAGTGTAGTATTTTCCTTTAGCTTCACCCATTTCTTTTCCAACTAAATAAGTTTCACTAGCTTCTACTTCCATCATGTCAAATTCCCCTTCGTGAATATTAACCATCGCACTCACTCTTGGCCTACTAATCATTAATTCAACGGTTCTTGCTGCAAACTCTTCAGCCCTTAGTGGAATAAAACCTAGTTTTTTTAGAATTAACTCACTTTCTTCATTTTCTATACTTACATAAATTGTTTTAGCCCCTGCGTTTTTTGCATAAATTGCAGATAAAACATTTTCTTTTTCTAGATCAGTAGCTGAAATAAAAACATCGCATTTTTCTAGTTCTAGTTCATCCAAGTGATCAGGATTTGTTGGATCAGCATTAATTACACTTATACCAAGTTCTGAAGTTAACCACATCGCATCATCTTTTTTCTTAACAACAAGAGTAATTCTATCTTCTTTTTTTTGTAAAATTAATTTAGTTAATTCAATAGCAAGTATAGAATTTCCAACAATAACAATCTTCATATTCTCACCTAATTCTTGCTCCAATTCCAGTACTTTTTAATAAAACTAAAAATGGTATAATTTCCATTCTTCCAATAATCATATGTAAACTCAAAAGTATTTTAAGCAGTGGGTTTAATGCAAAAACAACATCTTGTCCAATAAGTAAAAGACCATTGTTTCCTTGAGCACTTGAAACAATAAAAATTGATTCTACTATTTCAAACCCCGCAAGCATAAAAATAATACTTCCTAAAATTACAAAAAACAAGTAAAGCGCCATGTAAGATAGGGCTTTTAGTGCTTTTTCTTCAG
>CAZBHA010000143.1:0-1546 GCA_964491675.1 uncultured archaeon | reverse complement strand
CAAATAACCAAGGAGATTATACCACAATGAGCAGACATATTCAACTACTAATTTCAGAAGAATTTGCAGAAAGAAAAATTTCGGACAGTGACAGCGTTCGTTTACTCGACGAAATCATCGATGGAATGGATTTGAGTGAGTTGCACCATGCATATTCGCATATTGGCAGACCGAGCGCAACAAATCCGCGGACAATGCTTAAAGTACTGGTATATGCTAATATGCAGGGAATATATTCCAGCCGCGACATAGAAAAATCATGTATAAGAGATATTAATTTCATGTGGCTGCTAAACGGAGAAAAAGCTCCGAATTATCGAGAAATATCAAGATTCAGAAGTAACCGTTTAAGTGAATGTGCTGAAAATTTGTTTTATCAACTTGTAAAAAATCTGTCCGAAATAGGCGAAATTAATTTTGAGCATCTTTTTGTAGATGGTACAAAAATAGAAGCCAATGCAAACAAGTACAGCTTTGTATGGAAGAAAAGCACGAGCAAATATGAAGCCCGGCTACTCTTAAAGCTTGAGCAACTGTTGCCGGATTTATGCTTGAAATACTCTGTAAACTGTGAAAATGCCGCCGAGCTTCTCGACTTGTTAAAGTCAATGGTAAAGGCTCCGTTTGTACACGGCAGAGGTAAACGCAAAAGCGAATTACAAAGGGATATTGAACAGCTTTCGGAATTAGTATCACGCAAAGAAAAGTACGAGAGGTATCAAGAAATCTTTTCGGGCAGAAACAGCTTTTCCAAAACAGACAGTGACGCAACCTTTATGCATTTAAAGGAAGACCATATGCGCAACTCACAGCTGAAGCCTGCATACAATTTACAGCTTGCGGTTGAGGGAGAATATATAACAGGTTTAGATATATCAAGCGAGAGAAGTGACCAATTGACCTTAATACCGTTGCTTGAGAAAATGGATAAAAGCATAGGCATTGCATATCAGGATGTTACAGCTGATGCAGGTTATGAGAGCGAAGAAAACTATACATACTTCGAGAACAAAAAACAATCGTGCTACATTAAGCCGCAAAATTATGAGCGCTCAAAAACACGCAAATTTAAAAGCAATATGGCGCTTCGTGAAAATATGGTATATAACAAGGAAAAGGACGAATACACCTGTCAGAACGGAAAAAAATTAAAGGCGGTCTATACCGGGAAAAGAAAAAGCAAATCCGGTTTTGAAAGCGAAATCACATATTACGAATGCGAGAGCTGCGAAAGCTGCCCACATAAGAAAAGCTGTACGAGAAGCAAGAATAACCGAAAAATGCAGGTATCAAAGAAATTCGTAGAGCAACGGAAGCAATCACTTGAAAATATTACATCTCCTCTTGGAATATTGCTTCGGACGAACAGAAGTATACAGTCTGAGGGCGCATTTGGCGTAATCAAGGAGAACTATCAATTCAGGCAGTTTTTGCTACGTGGAAACAAGAAGGTTTTAACAGAAATTACTTTGCTTGCCATTGCCTACAATATCAACAAATATCATCACAAAATTCAAGACAATCGAACCGGAACGCAGCTTCACGG
>CAZBHA010000142.1:0-1549 GCA_964491675.1 uncultured archaeon | reverse complement strand
CCTGCCCTGCACATAGTTGGTGGTGGCTGTAAAAATACAATTTTAAACCAATACCAAACACCGGAAATAAAAATAAACACAAATAAAGAAATCACTAAATACACTAAAAAAATCATTAATAATTCTTTCATATTATATCCCATTCATTTGCCAGTTGAATTTTTAAAGCTCGTGGGTCGTCTTCTTCTGGAAATGAATGTTTTTTAAATTTTGACATCTTTTTAAGTTTTTTACCTACTTTTAATTTAGAATAATATTTATTTTCTTTATCTCTGTCTTTATAAGTCCTACTCATAAGTTTTTTATTTATAAGTGTTTTCAAAAATAGTTTTGGCGGGCAATTTACATTCTGTTTGATATTTTTGCAAATATTTACTATAAAACAATGAAAATTCTCCACCTTTATTCTCACATAATTTTATTTCATCAGACAATAATGTTTTTTTACAATTTAACGTGCCAACATAAAAACACAAAATACATAATAAAATATAAAAAACACAACTAAATATCTTTTTTATCTTGTTCATATGTTTTAATTTTCTCCTTATTTGTATTGTCTTTCCATTTATCGCTGATAAAATCAAATTGGCACGACAAGCATAACTTTGATCCTTCTTTCTCAACATTAAGTTCTTTACCACATCTCTCGCAAAAATAATTCATATTTTTATTATAATTCTAAATGCTTTAGTATAATTTCATATCTTTATTATACCTTTTAAATCAAAGGTAGTAAAACATTTTTAATGTGTAATATATTTATAAAATATCATTTAACCATTTTCTCATTTTTTCGTGTTCAAATTCTGCTCCACAAGCACATTTATTCTTATCCATATAATCGTTACAACAACCACTTTCAGATTTTGGGCAAGAATACCAGCAATCTTCACATTCGTAATGTATAATCGGAAAATCTTTATCAAATTTTTCTAATATTTCTTCTTTTGTCATAAAATATTTTCTTCGTATAATTTTCTGGAAAAATAAGACAGTGTTCTAAAACTAATGCCTCGCTTTCCAATTCTATGTATTTGTTCCATTACTATGCGCCATTCTTTTTTAGATAACGGAGGTTTCCTATCTAATAATAATTCAAGACATCCTTGAAATAATAAAAAATAATTATCATTTTTCATTTTTAGTTTCAATCAAAATTTCGGCCAATTTTTGACCAAATTTTAAAGCTTTAAAAATATCAAAATCATATTTAGTTGTGATAAATCTATTTTCGTGAGAAATAAATTCAGGAATATCGTTCCAATACCCAAGCAGTTCCCAGTCATCTTTTAAAATTCGGCGCATTTCAACAATTCCATTAACATCAGATTTCTGAACAACTATATTTCCACTACTATTTTTAAATATTTTTTTCATAATATGGACAATTATTGTTTTTATTTAATTCTAACATTTGTTTTTCAGTAAACAAATTTCTATCATCATATGCTCTTCTAAAAGGAGTGTCTTCATAATGAGTTGGCGTGTTGTATTTATATCCTGCCCGACAATAATATCCTGAAAAGTTGTCATAGTTTTTACATTC
>CAZBHA010000141.1:0-1595 GCA_964491675.1 uncultured archaeon | reverse complement strand
GCTCCAGAGTTACCTACTACTTGGGATTATGATTTTTTAGGTAAAGACTTTAACAATTTTGTTGTTATTGCTCCGCACACAATTTATGAACAATTTGTTACTAAAGGAATAGAAGTTAATTCTGTTAGTAATTTAGAAAAAGCTCTTGGAATAAAATTAACTTTTGTTACTGGTTTAGATAACACTTTACTTGGCGGAGATGTTATTTTAACACAAAACGCTAAAAAAATAGTTTTAGATTATAATGGAACTAAAATAGAACAAGCATTAGGAGATTATTCTTTAGGTAAAGAAACAGAAGTTTTTTTAGCATACACTAAAGAAGAAATATATTTATTTGTTAATAAAGAATTTATTGGAAAAACTTTTGCTAAATTAAATAATATAAATGTTTTTAGTGAATTTAACCCACAATACTTTGTACTTGATAATGTTAAAGAAGAAATATTACAAGATCAAGACGGTTGTTACATTTTTGACGGCAAAACTAGGTTAGTTTGGCCAGGCACACACGATCAATTTGAAGAAGGGCCTTTTACTATTTATGCTGAGTGGACTCCAGAAATTGCTGCTAACGGACAACAAATTATAGGGCATTTTAATTGGGAAATTTGGCAAAATGAAAAAAGTATTGAATTTAGGGTTGGACGAATGAATAATTCACAAGGATTGGCACATTCAATTTCTTATAAAATTAATGAAGATTTTTTCAATAAAAAACACTCTTTAATTGCAATTTATTCTCCTGCTCAAAATGAAGAAGAAAATGGATATATTGAATTATTTGTAGATAATGAATACGCAGGAAGAATTTATATTGAACAAAATATTATTTGGAAAGATTATGGTGCTGAAAATTTATCATTAGGTTGGACCCCTCATAATTTTAGACAAAGTCCAATTTTAGAAGGAAATATTTGCTCAACAAAGTTTAATTATTCAAAATCAGAATCTAAAAAAACAACTTCTGTTGATTTAATTTTTGATAATAAAGAAATTATTATTCCAGTTACTGGCGAATCAGCTAAATTAAACAATATTAAATTAATTGTGAGTGATTAGTGATGTTTGATAGCGTTTTAGAAAAACAATCCATTTTAATTGAACAAACATTTAGAAACATATTTTTAATTAGTTTAATTATAATTTTATTAAATTTTTTTACACCATTTATAATTAACAATTTTTTAAATATTGATTTACTTAATATTATTACTTTTGTTTCTTTTTTTGGTTTTATTTATTTTAATGTTAAAAAGAATAAACAAAAATATTCTGATTTTTATATTAATTTAAAAAATAAATACCTTTTTTTAAAAATAATTGAACCAAATATTAAACATATTTTTTTATTTTTTTTATTTTTAACAACGATTTCTTCTTTGCAATTTGAATTTATTTTAATTTATTTAAAAGAAATTCAATGGCCATTGACAATAATAACAATTATTTTAGGCGCAATTACTGTATATCAAAATAGGAAAGTTATTGAAGAAATAGAAAATGATAATGAAAAAAAAGAAGAAAAAAAACGAGAACAAGAATTTGATAAAAAATTTCCAAAACTAGCAAATATTCCTGCTGTAAAATCATTT
>CAZBHA010000140.1:0-1617 GCA_964491675.1 uncultured archaeon | reverse complement strand
AACAATTGAAAAAGGTAAAATTAATGAAACAGGATGGTAGCCAGTAAAAGCTGTTCTGAACACTGGATATTATGTAGAAAGCCTATTTCAGATGAAACCAGAAGAAAGCAGGGTGAGTTTTTTACCCCCACGGTATGGGTCAATGAAGCCCATAAAATGATTTCTGAAACATTTGGTGAAGACTGGAAAGAAGAATATGTCGTATGGGATTGTGCATGGGGAACCGGAAATTTAACAAGAGATTATAAATTTAAAGAATTATATTGTAGTACATTGGTTGGATCTGATATTGAAACTGCTAATCAGGCTGGTTATAATCCAGAGGCGGTTAAATTTCAATACGACTTTTTGAATGATGGTATTAAAGATGAAAAAATTGATGTATTGAATGATAGTAAATTACCTGAAGGGTTGAAAAAGGCTATTCTGGAAGGAAAAAAGATTTTGTTTTTTATTAATCCACCTTATGGAACAGACGGAGAAGCTGGCGCAAAAGGTAGAACAAAAAAAGGCATATCTGATACTAAAATATCAAAATTAATGAAAAATGAAGATTTTGGCTCATCCCAACAATTATATACTCAATTTTTATATAAAATTACCAAAATAAAAAATTTAAATAATAATATTAAAATATGCTTATTTTCACCACCTTTATTTATAAGTGGTGTAAGTTTTAAAAAGTTTAGAGAAAATTTTTTAAATAATTTTCAATATGTTGATGGTTTTTTAATGAACTCTACTGAATTTGATGATGTTAGTAGTTGGGGATTATTTGTTAGTATATGGAATAATGGTAAAAATAATAATAATTATAATTTTAATGTTAATATAAAAATTAAAAATGATATAAATATTATAAATTATAATAAAAAAAATATTTATAATTTAGATAATAAGCAAACACTTTCTGATTTTGTTTTATTAGAAAATGATAAAAATAAAATAGAATTTCCAAATTTATCATCAGGTTTAATAGTAAAAAATATAAAAACTAAAATAAATAAAAATTTTATTGGTTATTTTTTAAATGATAGCAATAATGTGTTTAAAAATAATATAGCTGTTGCATTATTTACTGCTCCATCTACAATTAGTAAAGGACCATCAATAACAATTGATAATTTTTACAAATGTACCGTAGCATTTGTCGCAAGAAAAACAATTCAATCTAACTGGATCAATCAAAAAGATGAGTATATGGCTCCAACCGAAGAAATTCAGCAAACCGAAAAATACAAACAATTTGAAGCTGATTCCATAGTATATTCACTCTTCAACACCAGTTCAAATCAATCTTCAATGAGGCAGGTTGAATATAAAGACAAACTTTGGGATATCAAGAATGAATTTTTCTGGATGTCCGCCACCGAAATGTTAGAATTAGCTGAAACTTATAAGTTTGATGAACTTTACAAAGATGCAAAGTTAGCACCTGAAAGATATGTATATAATCTTTTAAAAACCACTAATTTATCAAAGGATGCCAGAGAACTTTTGGAAATGTCTAAAGAATTGGTTAGAAAGACTTTTGAGTGGCGTAAAATAATGCATCAAACTAATCCTGAATATCATTTAAATGCTTGGGATGCTGGTTGGTATCAGATTAAAAAGATT
>CAZBHA010000139.1:0-1636 GCA_964491675.1 uncultured archaeon | reverse complement strand
AATTGCAGAAAAAATGGCATCAATGATTGAAAGAGGATTTGCATGGAGAAGTGTTTCTTTTAGAATGATAAAGGACATAATGAATGATGGAGCACAAGGAGTAGAATTAGTATTTAAAGGAAAATTAGCAGGAAAAGGTGGAAGAAAAAGAAAACAAAGAATTGCACTAGGATACATGAAAAAAATTGGAGATCAAGCAAAATATGTTGATACTGCAAAAACTGCAGCGTACCCAAAAGCAGGAGCAATTGGAATTAGATTAAGTATAATTCATCCTGACGTAATATTTCCTGATAAAATTGATGTTAATAAAGTTGTTGGAGATATAAAGAGAGTAAAAGCAGAAAAAGAAGAACAAGCTGAAAAGGAAAATGAAACAAAAACAACTACTGTAGTAGAAGACACAACAAAAGAAAATAAAGAAGAAAAAGTTAAAGAAACAAAAAAGACAGAAGCAAAAGCAGAAAAAGTTGAAGTTAAAAAAGAAGCAGAAGTAAAAACTGAAGCAAAAAAAGAAATAGTTAAAGAAGAAACAAAAAAAGAAGCAGAAGTAAAAAAGGAAATAAAAAATAAAGAGAATTGATATTATGAAAGCAAAAGATATACAATCAATGAGTAAACACGAAATTGAAGAAAAAATCATTGAATTAAAACAAGAACTTTCAAAAGAAAGAGCAACAATTGCTTCAGGAACAAAAAGTGAACATCCTGGAAAAATTAAAAATTTAAGAAAAGATGTTGCAAGATTATTTACAATTTTAAAAACAAAAAAGGAGAAAAATTAATGCAAGAAATTGACAAGATAAGCGGATTGCCAAAGGATCTTTTTGATATTAGTAATATTGGAAAGGAACAGCAAAAAGTTAAAATTGAGGTAAAAAAAACAAGATTTAAAAAGTTTTTAACAACAATATCAGGAATCGATGACAAACAAGAACTTAAAGATCTGGGAAAAGAAATGAAACAAAAATTTGCGTGTGGAGGAACATCAAAAGATGGTGTAATAGAATTACAAGGGTCTCACAAAAATAAAGCAAAAGAGTTTTTAATAAAAAAAGGTTATAATGAAAATTTAATTGATGATTAGGAGAAAAAATGAGTGAATTAAAAGGATATGAAATTAATAACGAAAACATTTTAAGCCACGAATTAATTGGTTTAAAGGTTAAGGTTATCAAAAGTAATGATTCTAAAAAAATAGGAGTGAATGGGTTAATAATTGATGAGACAAAAAATACAATAATTCTAGATGATGGTAAGATTTTACCAAAAATAGAATGTGTTTTTGAATTTGAAGTTAATAAAGAAAAAATAGAAATAGATGGGAAAAAAATTATGAAAAAACCCGAAGATAGAATTAAAATTAGGTGAAAATATGGCAAGTGTTAAAAAAGAAAAAAAAGTAGCAACAAAAAAAGTTGAAGAAAAAATAGAAGTAGCTTCAAAACCAAAAACTTACTCAATTAGAGGAAACATTTTAGAAGGAAAAGTAACTTCTGCAAAAGCAAGAAAAACAATTACAGTTGAAAGAATTTTAACACAGTACATACCAAAATATGAAAGATATAAAAAAGTAAAATCAAAATTAAAAGCACATGTTCCCGAAGGCATGGAAGTTAAAGAAGGGGACAAAGTT
>CAZBHA010000138.1:0-1643 GCA_964491675.1 uncultured archaeon | reverse complement strand
GCCCAGCAATAACTCCAGTTCTTCCAGGGGTTCCAATACCTGGTGTGGGAGTAGTTGTTCCATTTATTGCGTGGATCTCTCTTGGTGCAATAATAATAATACATGAATTTTCTCATGGAATACTGCTTGTAAAATATAAAGAAAAAATAAAATCAGTTGGTCTACTTTTAGCAGGGATTTTTCCAGTTGGAGCGTTTGTAGAACAAGATGATAAAACTTTTTTAAAAAGTAATGAAAAAAATCAATTATTAGTACTAAGTGCAGGCGCATCAAGTAATTTATTTACAATGGGGGTTGGAATAATTTTATTCTTATCATTTAGTTTTTTAGTGAGCCCATTTGTGATTGATTATGCTTCTGAATTTACAAAAACTAAATCTGGAGTAGTAGTTTTAGAAGTACTTGATACAATTTCTTATTGTGGAATAACAGTGGATGCTCCAGCAAAAGGACTTTTATTTAAGGATGATCAAATTTTGAAAGTAAATGGCATTGATGTAAATAATTTGGCTGGAGTAATGAGTATAATTAGAGATTCAAATTATCACACATTTATACTACTACGAAATGATGAAATAATTGAAGTTAGTGTAAAACCATATTTGTTTGAAAGTTTAGGAATTAAACAAATAGGTGTAAATTTTACTTCTATTTCAACAGGATATGAAATTGCTATAGAAAAACAAATAATTTATAATATAATAAATTCAATAGCAACAATAATTTTCTTTTTTGTTGTTCTTTCTTTTGCTGTTGGAATGTTTAACTTTTTACCTAGTGATCCCTTGGATGGTGGGCGAATGGCAAAAATAATGATGGTGCCTTATGTTGGGTTTATGGGATTTGAAAAAGTAGAAGATTCTCAAAAATTTATTGGCAGACTTTTTGCTTGGTTATTTTTAATTGCAATAATAGTAAATCTCCTGCCTTATGTTACAATGTTTTTGTTTTAATTAGTTTATTCCTCGAATTTGATTATATGCATTTTTTGGAATAATTTTTGATTCAACCATTAAATTTACTCTTCTATTATTTTTTGCAATTTGTTCACTACTAAAAGGAAATCTTAAAAATCTTTTAAGTTTTGTATGATCCTTGGTCCCGCCAATTTGACTAGAATCAACTCCGCGAAAAATCATATTTTGGATGAAGATATTTTCTCCTTTTTCAGATAAAACTTTTTCAAGAGGCTTATTATAAACTCGACTATAATCGCCGCTAATATAATTGTGTCCAAAAGCTAAAGTGTGTACTTTTCCATCAATATAAAATTCAACAAAATCATGGACTCCAAATCTTTTTGTAGTCAAATCTAAATAAACTTGTCTTGCTGTCCAACAAGGTATTTTTGCTTCTCTTAGAAGAGCTAATGCAACATTACATCTTTCTACACAGTGTAATAAACCAATTGAATTTTTTTTACTTGCTAAAGATTTTTCAGCAGTTGTTCTAATACTTTTTTTAAATCTTTTTTTTGCATCTGAAATTTCAGTAAACTTTTGCATATCTACTGGAATTTTTCTTAATACAATATCTGCAATATTTCTAACTATGCTTATTTTTGATTGTTTTGGAATTGATTTTACAATTCTTCTTGCACTTTTTCCACCTCTACTTCGTGTTACTGTTTTTTTTAAAGAAAA
>CAZBHA010000137.1:263-1651 GCA_964491675.1 uncultured archaeon | reverse complement strand
GGTGCAACTGGGTGTGCTTTGCCTAATATTAGTCAAGATGCAGTTACTACAACAACCGGATCTTGTTAATTAAATAATTTTAGTGGGGGCAAAATAGTTCCCACTTTTCTTTTTTTAAATTAATTTTTATATTATTTGTTTATTAAATTATTAAATGATTGATAAATTAAATTTTGTTTTTTTTAAAGAAAATATATTTAATAATAAAAAGTTTTTAATTTTTTTAATTTTAACAAATTTATTTGCAGCAATTATTGCTCTATTTTATTATCAAAATCAATTACTTGCATCTTCACCATTATTTTGGATTTTTATTGCAGACTGCCCCCTTTTTGCACTTCTTTTTGCAACTATTTTATATAAAAAATTAAACAATAAGGAAACAGTTTTTCTAACTTTTTTGACAATTATTGGTGTTTTTAAGTACTCTTTATGGACAATAGGGGTAATAATCTTAACTTCAAACCCTTTGTTACATTTACTAGTAGTTATCTCGCATATTTTATTTTTAATTCAAATTATAGTATTTTATAAAGAATTTTGCTTTAAAATAAAACATGTGTTAATTGCTTTGATAATTTTTTTAATATTTGACTTTTTTGACTATTTTTTATTAACTCACCCTTCATTTAATTTAAATTACTTTAATGAAGTAGCGTTATTTTCAATATCTCTTACTTTTGTATCAATTTTTTTTGTTAGTATATTTTTTTCAAAAAGATAATTGGTTAAAATTGCATATTTTTGTTTTTTATTCAACTCTTGCAAGGGTATATAAACCCTAATTGCTCTTATTTTTTTAGTGATAAAATGTTTAGTTTAACTGGTGTTGGGGCTTGTGAAGAAGTTGGTAGGTCAGGATTTATTCTTGATTTTGGAGAAAAGCTCTTACTTGATTATGGAGTAAAAATGTCTCCAACTGGCCTTGAATACCCTACTGATATTAATGAAAATATAAAAGCAATAATTCTGTCACACGCGCATTTAGATCATTCTGGTTATTTGCCTTATTTTTATAAAAAAGGAAATGCAGTAAGTTTTATGACTGAGCCTACGCTAGAAATTAGTGATATTTTATGGCAAGATTCTTTAAAAATTGCAGATATAGAAGGTTTTACTCCAAAATATTCTAAATATGATATTGCTGATACTCACAAGCACAATTTTATTTTGCCTTATAAAAAAGAAACACACATTACAAATGATGTTTCTGTGGAATTTTTTGATGCGGGACATATTTTAGGGTCTTCATTATCAAAAATAAAATATAAAGAAAAAAGTTTTTTATACACTGGTGATTTTAAAAGTGAAGAAACTCAGCTTCATAAAGGGGCTGACGGGTATGCCGTTTTGGCGCTTTTCGCGTTCGCTTTCAAGCTCTTTTTCGC
>CAZBHA010000137.1:0-253 GCA_964491675.1 uncultured archaeon | reverse complement strand
GGGCTGACGATGTCGGAAAAGTAGATTATGTTTTAACTGAATCAACTTATGGTGATAGAGAACATCCAAAACGTAAAGTTGTTGAAAAAGCACTTTGTGAATCAGTTCAAGAAACTGTTGACAATGGTGGATTTGCAATAATTCCAGCTTTTGCAGTTGGAAGAAGTCAAGAATTAATTGACATTTTAACAAGTTATAATATTTCATCAGATATTTATTTAGATGGGATGGGAGAAAAAGTTGCAAATTTATA
>CAZBHA010000136.1:234-1655 GCA_964491675.1 uncultured archaeon | reverse complement strand
AATTATATAATGTTGTAATTCTGGTGTGCTGTGTGGCATTCCTCCTTCAACAAAATAATATACGTTTGGATCAATTTCTGGAATATAACCAATAGTTACAATATCCTGAACTAACCTAGCGTGGTAGTATGCATCTGGTTCAAATAAATAATTTCCTTCAAAACGAGTAATATTACTTCTAATTGAAGCTGCTAAAAAGAATAATACAATAAGTGCGAAAATAATTTTTCTATTTTCCCAAATTTTTTCTTTAATGTTTTTTAAATCCAATTTTAACACCATTAAATAGTAACAAAATAAAATAACAGAATACTTAAAAAGCATTCTTAATTGTCTAAATTTTGGATTTATTTTGAATTTAAGTATGCCGTGTCGTGATGGGTAAAATTACCAAAAATAATTTCGTCATTGTTTACTTTAAAAGTTAGTACAAAACTTCCAACATGAACTCGTTTATATTCGTTTAAAGGTGCTTTTAAATTTTTAAAATGTTGTAATTCAAAATAATTTAATTTTGAAATTTGATTTATTTTTTTAATTAATTTTTCAAATAGTGGTTTATTTTTCTTTTTTAATTTTATTAAATCATTTTCTATTGCACTAATATTGATTTTCATATTTTTTTGCACCATTTGTTAAACTCTTCAATGCTCATTTTTTTCCCACTTTTTTGGGCTTTTTCCATTGCATCTATTGTTTGTTTAACAAACGATTCTTTTAAAATTCGATTTTCTTTTTCGTCAATTTCAGAAATATTTTTTATTTTTTTTATGGTTTTTAGCATTTCAATATCTTCTATTGCTTGAATAAATGCGCCTCTTGCAACTGAACTCCAGTTTATCCAATCATTGTTTTCCATTTTTTCTTTTATTTCATCTGGAACTGATAAGGTTATTGTAGCCATAAGTATATTATTTGTTAACAAATAATATAAATATATGCTTTTTTTAGTACTTTGTTAAGTAAAATTTTATTTAAAAAAATGTTTTTTCCCCACTATAAATAGTGAGGAAAATAAATAGTTAATTATTATTTTTTAATATGAATACAATTTACTGGGCAAGAATTAGCTGCATCTTCGTTTTGACCAAGATCAGTAATCTTTTTTTCATAAGTTTGGTTTTCAAATTTATCAGCATCTTTTATTACTGCTTTATCTCCTTGCATTTCCCAATTATTTGGTTCTATTGCAGCACAAGCTCCACAACCTATACATTTGAAATGTTCTTGAATTAATATTGCCATTTTTAAATCACCTTTAAGAAAAATAGTCTTTATTTTATTTATAAACCTTTTTGAAAAGTGCAAATTCATTTTTTCTTTATTTCTTTTGAAATTATTGTTGCTAAAATATAGTGCCAAATAATATTTAGCGTATTTGCAATAGGTAAGGCAATAGTTTCTTCTACTCCGCGAACAGT
>CAZBHA010000136.1:0-224 GCA_964491675.1 uncultured archaeon | reverse complement strand
GCGGGATTAAGTAAAAATCCAATAAATCCCTGAATTATTTGTCCTGGTACAAATGGCATTATTACAAATAAATAAAGTTGTGCTGCAAAAAATATTATAAAAAACCAAGCTAAAATTTTATAATTTGGCTCAAAAAACTTAAATAAATTCATTTTCTTTTTCCCCTTTTATTAGTTTTTGCTTTTTTCTTAATTTTAATATTTTTTATTTTTTTAATTTTAGTT
>CAZBHA010000135.1:0-1665 GCA_964491675.1 uncultured archaeon | reverse complement strand
ATCTTAGTTTTTCCGCCAAAGTATCGCATTCGTAAATCCTTTCGCTAATGTATTTTGAAATATGTTTTGCTATCCTTTGTTTCCCGCCAAAATATTGCATTTACCCTCCATACAATGAAACGGCAATTTTATCGTGTTTTTAACACTACATCTTGTGGTTGAACATTCCATGCACCACTACATATAGTGTCTATTCAAAACTTAATCTCTATAATCTGCCAAACAACGGATAAAATCCTTAATGGAGCAATGGCCGCACATTTCAATTTCAAAATTATCATTTTTATCACAATAAACAACATCACCATTAACAATAACTTCCATATCTTCATACGGATTTTCCACAACTACATTTTTATGGTTACAATCGAACCGACAGAAGTTTTCCATTGCAGTAATCATTTTTCGTTCATCCATAGTAATTTCCTCCACTATTATAATTATATCACACATGGACGTATATTGTCAAGTGATATTTTTTTATATTTAACGATCCACCAATCAAATATTCCTTCTACAGTTTCCCATTCTCCATTTACCTTTCTTGACCTTGGTTTTCGTTCCCATTTCTCAACGTTAATTACTTCCCCAACGTCTATTTTGTTTTTATTATACATGGATTGCTTTATTTTCATTTCCAAAATATTTCCATTTGACAATCCATACATTTGTACACGATGTGCTCCTTTTTCATGTTTACTCAAAAATATATCTGTAATATATCCAGTTCTTTTTGGAACGTCAAACGTACAAACAGGTGCGCCTATAACTTTTGTCTCAAAAAGCATTTGTTCTTTAACAGACATCCATTGATCTTCTGCATCATTTTCAACACTTTTGACAATTTCAATACGCAAGTCTTTTGTAGATTGCTTGTGTGTCTTTTTATAATGTTCCTTAAACGCGTCTAACACAGTAATAAGTTTTACATTTCCACCGTAATTTTTGAAGTAATTTAATTTAGTAAGAATTTCTATTGATCGCTTATCAACGTTCGTATTTTCTGTTACGTACACTAAAAAATCAGTGAAGCAATCAAATTCAATTTCGTCATATATTTCTTGTAGTTTCTCTTTTGAATTAAAATTTACGAATTTAATTCCGCTTGAAATACTGGACGTTTTGTTTTTGTTTCGTGCGTTTAAGAAGTCTTCAATTCTTTTATTTGCAACACCAACGTAGTATAGTTTGTCCAATGAATCTGGTACTTTCTTTTCAGTAACATCATCATTGTCTATGAAACACCGTTCAGGACTATTTGCTATTTTTTCAATTCTTTCTTCTGTCTTTACTTTGAAAACTCCGGGTGCATTTTCATCAGTAGATGCAAACACGCGCAACACTTTTTCTTTTATTTGTATATTACCATGCAACGCATACTTATATAAACTGGAAATCTTGACTGTCTTTTGAAACTCAATCAAATTATCACAATTCATAATTGTTTCTTCAACCGGTGTATTGTGTACAAAATAGTCTACGATCGCATGGTTTACAATAGGGAGATCATAATCTGTTTTGCTCAATTTCTTTACATATGCACCCTTGGATTTGTACTTTCCTTTATTATCAATGATAATATAATTGTTTACATCTTTTTGATAAATCTTTGAAAATACTTCCCATTCCAAATCAAGACGAGTTCTGGTTTCCCATTCTTTTGCA
>CAZBHA010000134.1:435-1702 GCA_964491675.1 uncultured archaeon | reverse complement strand
CTAATGCTTTTTTTAATGAAACTATCTTTTCATTTTTAAAAGAGCCACCATTAACAGTTTCAACTTTAGCTTTAAAGACATTTAAAAAGATGAATAATTTAAAATCTTTGTTAGATCTTAGTAATGCTTCTAAATATGATTGGTATGCACGTAAAGCTTATTCAGGAGGAAGAACAGAAGTATTTAAAACTTATGTAGATGAAGATTATTCTTACGTTGATGTAAATTGTTATAGTGAAGATACAGAGTTTTGGACTAATGAAGGTTGGAAAAACATTAATGATTTATCAAATCTTTCCCCATTAACAAAAGTTTTAACTTTCAATTTTAATAAAAATGTAATGGAATATAAAAAAATAAATGATTTTGTTATTAAAGAATATGCTGGAATTATGTTTAATTTTAAGGGGGAGAACTCAGATGTTTTAGTTACTCCTAATCATAGAATATATCATTATTGTAGAAGCACTAAAAACAAGAATTATAATTGGGATTTAGAAAACATTAAAACTAAAGAAGCTAAAGATGTTCATAAAGAAGTTATGTTTAAGACCACTGGTGATTATAAAGAAGGTTTTAGTTATTATAATAAAGATCTAATAAAACTACTGGCTTGGATAATAACTGAGGGTAATTATAGTAAATACGCTTTATCTATTTCTCAAAGCGATCATTATAATTCAGAATATATTAATGAAATAAGAAGTATACTTAAAAGATTAGATATACCTTACAGAGAAACATTTAGAGGTAAAAGAAAAGCTAATTTCAATAGTTATGAATTTCATATAACTAAAGAGTATGCTTCACAATTAAAAAGTTTAATACCTGATAAAACAATTCCAAACTGGTGGATAACAAATTGGAATGTGGAAGATCTTAAAATACTATTTTGGACTTTATTAAAAGGAGATGGTAGTTTTAGAAGACAAAGAGGTAAAGCTACTTTTGTTTCTAGTAAAAATGATGAACTAGATAAAATGCAAATGATAGCAACAAAAATTGGAATTAAATCTTCTGTTTCTTATAAACATAATGTGATATATTTTAAACTGCACAGAGGTTGTAATGCTACTGTGTCTAAAAGTGAAGAATACTATAAAGGTCGTGTATGGTGTTTAAATGTAGATAATAATAATTTCTTAGTAAGACGTAATGGTAAAGTATGTTTTCAAGGAAATTCTCTGTACCCTTCTGTAATGTTAGACGAAGTTCCTGTTGGAAAAGCAACATTAGTTAGTGATAGAGTAGGAGCTTTAGAATGTTA
>CAZBHA010000134.1:0-425 GCA_964491675.1 uncultured archaeon | reverse complement strand
ATAAAAATAAATTAGCAGGAGTTTATGAAGTTGAATGGGAAGCTCCTGATATACACACACCTATATTATGGGAAAGGAGAGAACATAATTATTCTCACAAACTTATTTTTGGTTTAAATAATAAGATGTATAAAAAAGGAAAAGGTCATTATGCTTTACCTGAACTTGAATTAGCTGAAGAAAATGGTTATAGAATTATGCCCTTATCTTGTTTAGTTACTTTGGAAACAGCTAAGGTTTTTGATAGTTATGTTAATCATTTTATTAAAATGAAATATGAAGGTGGTGCTAAAAAGACAGTAGCTAAACTTTTACTTAATTCATTATATGGAAAGACAGGACAAAGATTAACAGTTCAAACAACAGGATCTTTAAACTCTGAGGAAGCTTTTAAAAGATCACAGAAATTTAAACATAATTTAAAT
>CAZBHA010000133.1:0-1727 GCA_964491675.1 uncultured archaeon | reverse complement strand
TTAGTTGGAAGAGCACGAGATTATTCAAATGAAGAAAAAAAGCAACTTAACGAAAATATAAATTTAGTAATTAAAAAAGAATTCGGAAAAGAATTTCCGGTTGTTACTAATATGGATTTTGGACACACGGACCCACAAATAATACTTCCACTTGGAACAAAAACACTAATTGATGTAAAAAATAAAAAATTAAAACTACTAGAAAGTCCATTTGCAAAATAATTATTTTTAGAAAAGCTTTTTCATTAATTTAAAAGTTTTTTCATCAAATGGAGGAAATCTTTTATATACTTCAAAAAGCAAAGTGTTTTTGAAAATACTTTTTTCATTTGAAAATGTTTTCATACTTTCTTCGCCATGATATCTTCCAAAACCACTAAAACCAACGCCCCCAAAAGGCAATTCATTATTTGCTAGCTGAACAACACAATCATTAATACAAGCCCCTCCTGATTGGGTGTTATCTAAAATATTATTAATAAATAAATCATTTTTTGAAAAAATGTAAACCACTAGTGGTTTAGGTTTATTATTAATAAAATCAAAAATTTCTTTTTTTGATTTATATTCAATTATTGGCAAAATAGACCCAAAAATTTCTTCTTGCATTATTTTTGAATTTTTACAATTATCAACAATAGTTGGAGAAAAAAATAAATTTTTTTCACTAATTTCCCCTCCAAATAAAATATTAGTTCCATTCAAATAATCTTTTAATCTTAAAATATGTTTTTTATTTATAATTCTTCCATAATCACTAGATTCTTTTGGATTTTTTCCAAAAAATAAAATAATTTTTTCTTTTAATTTTGAAAGTAATTTAGTTTTAATTTTTGTATCAACTAGTAAATAATCCGGCGCAACACAAGTTTGACCGCAATTTAAAAATTTCCCATAAACTATTCTATTTGCAGTTTTATCTAAATCACAATTTTCATCAACAATACAAGGGCACTTACCACCCAGTTCCAAAGTTAATGGAGTTAAATTAACTGCAGCTGCATTCATTACAACTCTTCCAACACCAGTACTTCCAGTAAAGAAAATATAATCAAATTTTTGTTTTAATAATAATTGATTTTGTTTTCTACCGCCCTTAATAACTTTTATATACTTTTCATCAAAATATTTTTTGCACATTTTTTCCAAAACAATAGTTGTATTTTTTGAATAATCTGAAGGTTTTATTATCGCAGTATTACCTGCAGCGATTGCCCCAATTAATGGAGAAATAGTTAAATTAAATGGATAATTCCAAGGACTTATAATTAACACAACTCC
This sequence comes from uncultured archaeon, assembly GCA_964491675.1. Classification (GTDB taxonomy): domain Archaea; phylum Iainarchaeota; class Iainarchaeia; order Iainarchaeales; family JAAZKV01; genus JABIDZ01. Next base: position 446 of record CAZBHA010000133.1, on the reverse strand, counting down.
CAATGGTTCTCTTTTTATGTATGCTTTTGAAATTGGAAAAAGTAATTTATTAGATTTTACTTTTTTTACATTAGCCCATTTTTCAATATTTTTTAAACAATCATTTATTTCTTTTAAACAAAATCCAATTTCACTAAAATAAGCTTCAGTTTTTGACTTATTTAAATCTTTTTTTAATGCAGAATATAATTCTTCTTCAAAATCAATTATTGCTAATTTAAGTAATTCTAATTGTTTTTTTCTAAATACAATATCTTTAGTAATTCCTGAGTTAAAGAATTTTCTTTGCTTATCAAGTATAGATTTCATTTAATTACACCAGCTAATTAAAATACAACCTGAACTAATTTATATAAATATTCATTACACTACTCATAACTAATTAATAACCAATTAATAACCAATTAATAACCAATTAATAACCAATTAATAACCAATTAATAACC
>CAZBHA010000132.1:0-1746 GCA_964491675.1 uncultured archaeon | reverse complement strand
CTCTGTATGTATCCACTCTCAAATCTTCTGGTCTTACCTCTACATCAACTTCTTCAGCTTCAGGCAATACTGCAACGCTAATCGCAGAAGTATGAACGCGTCCTGAGGCTTCAGTATCGGGAACTCTTTGAACTCTGTGAATACCTCTTTCAAACTTAAAATATTTCCAAACTTTGGAACCTTCTAATGTAAATACTATTTCCTTATAACCGCCAATACCTGTAGGATTACTGTCAATAACTTCATATTTCCATCCATATCTTTCGGCAAATCTCGTATATGCTCTAAACAGATCTCCTACAAAAAGTCCTGCTTCTTCTCCATACTTAGTTAGAATACTTTTTTTTCTTCCAATATAAGCATGTCCGCTTTCTTCATGTTCTAAAAAATTAAGTTTTGGTTTTATTTTACTGCTTTCAGGAATTTCTTTTTTTTCTTCATTTTGTGTGGCAATTATTGTTGCTTCTTTTTTAAAATTTAAATTTTCTTCTTGATTTAATTCTTCTTTCATTGATAAATTTGCTTTATTTTTTATTACATTTTTTATAATATTTTTTTCTATTTCGCTAGCTTTTTGTGGCTTCTTTTTTTCTTCTACTTCTTCTTCTTCATCAACTTCAATTTTTAGATTTAGTTTTCCAGTAGTTTCTTTTTTAAAATCATCAGCTTTTGCTTGAGTATCAATCATTTCAGTATCAACAAAAAGTAGCGGGTCCTTATCAACATCTACTTCTGATTCCTCATCTATTTCTTCATCATCGTCATCATCTAGATCTTCTTTTTTATTTATTTTTTTTGTTCTACTTTCTTTTTTTTCATTATCTTTAATTAAATCAGTTTCTTCTTCATCTTCTAAATCTTCATCTTTTTCTAAATTTTCTTCATCGTCTAATTCTTCGTCTTCTTCTTTAATTTCCTTTTTTTCTTTCTTTTTTTGTTCTTCTTGAGCTTTTAATTTTTCATTTAAACGTTTTTTTGCTTCTCTTTTTTCATCATCTTCTCCAAATACTTCTTCAAAAAGATCGTTATCTTCTTCATTTTCGTAAATTGAATCAGTATCTGTGTTTTTTTTATCTTCTACCAAATTAGCTCACTTTTTAATTTCTATAGTAATATGAGGCATTTTGTGTATAAAAAGTTTACTTCGCCCGTTCCGTCAGGCGTCTAGCAAAACTTGAGTTTTGCGTGACCCGAAAAACTTTTGTTTTTCTAGGGGCGCCGGGGTGCACCTTTGGTAGCACTTATTTTTTTAAATTTTTTTTACTGGTTTAGCGAGGTGAAATCTGAGCACTATTTTCGTCTTCTTTTTAGAAGACTCAATAAAGCTTTTTGGTTATGTTTAACAAATAATTACTTTTTTAAAGAGAATGATAAAAAATAATATTGTGTTGGGAGTTAACTTAGTGAAGAATTTCGCTAAGCGCAAGAAATCTTTATTGATTTTGAGCGGGGAGGCAAGTTATATCGTTTATCGATTCCCTAACTTGTCCTCTTTTACACTTATTTTTAACTTTTTTTAAAAATTTTATTTTAACTAGCTTTTTTCTTTTTAGTATTAAAATAATAAGTTTAAATACTTGATTTTCCTTTATTTGTTAAATAATACTAATATGGAGATGAAAAAAATGGGATTATTAAATATAATAAAAAAACCAGCAAAAAAAGCTGAAAAAAAATCTGCTGCAAAACCAGCAGGAAAGAAAAAAGCATTTGGGGGTTATTACATTTCTTTTAAAGGATGTACTG
>CAZBHA010000131.1:0-1767 GCA_964491675.1 uncultured archaeon | reverse complement strand
AAATCTTCTTCTGGAGTAGGATGACTACAACAAGTATTAGTCCATAGCCCTGGGCAGTGATATTTTTCAAGAGCCCTTTGTTGAAGCAATAATTCATTTTTATCATTGAAAATAAATATTGAAAAAGCTCTGTGAAGTTGTGGATTTTTATGCGCAGCCAGTTTTTCAGTTTTTCCAATTACTTTGTCATTTAAATCAACTAATGTTACATCAACCATTTTTTCCACACCCTTTAAATTTTTCTATTCACTAAATATTCTGCAAACTTTTTTAGAATTATTTTTGCATTACTTTCTTTTAAAACTAAATCAACTTCATTCCAAGCATTTTCAACCATTTTTTCAGCAGTACGCCTAGCATACTCTATTCCATCATATTTATGAATTATTTCTAATGCTTCTTTTATTTCTTCTTCTTTTTCAGTATGCAAGTCAAGTAATTCAATTAATCTTTTTTTGTCTACTGGTGTAGCAACTTCAAGAGTTCTAATTATTATTAAAGTTCTTTTTCCTTCATGAATATCTCCGCAAAGAGAACCTTTATTTTCTTGGAAATTACATTCAGTTAATTCTAAAATATCATCTTGTATTTGAAATCCAACTCCGATAATTTGACCAAAATTTCCTAATGCGTCATATTGCTGTTTTGTAGCATCCCCCATAACTGCTCCCAGTTGACAAGCAAATTTAGTTAATACTCCAGTTTTACTTAAACACATATTTAGATATTGAGACTCATTTGGAGTAAATCCCCCATTATGCCAAGCAATATCCCACACTTGCCCTGAGCAAACTCTAAGCATTTCTCTTAAGTATAAATCATAAATTTTTAATTTTTTTTCTTCACCTAAATTAAATTCATCATTCATTATTTTTACTATCGGCCAATAATACATTATTGTTCCAGTATTTACTGCAGTATCCACTCCAAATAATTTATGAGTGCAAGGTTTTCCTCTTCTTGCAATTGAATCATCTTCAACATCATCTTGCATTAGTGTTCCATTGTGAATTAACTCTACAATTGGCGCAACTTTAAGCCCGTCTTCCCAACTTCCACCAACAGCTTCTGAACAAATACATGTTAAAATTGGTCGAAATCTTTTTCCTCCCCTATCAAGTAAATCCCAAATAGGTTCATTGCAGCCTTTATTATATGCGTCTAAATCTAATTCAAAAACTGTTTTTCCCAAAGCATTTTCTACCCAGTCTTTTGTTGCAACTCGTGGGATAAAATTTTGCATTTCGTTATCAATAGTTGGAATATGTTTTTTTAAAAATTCTTTAATTTCTAATTTGCTATCTTCTTCACTAATCATACAAATTTTTGATTTAAAACTTATTAAAAACTTTGGCATCTCTTAAAGAAATCTAAATTCTGCTTAATTTAGCTGTTTTTTTGGCTAACAAGCATTTTTTATTACTTGTTTAACAAGACTTATTTATGGATTTAGCATTAAGTAATTTGGCACTGCACCACTTAATTGATGAAAATCAAATAATTTTAAATGGATTTATTAACAAAGTTCAAACAACTCCAATGGGTTTTTTAAAATTAAAAATTCATACAAAAGAAGGAGACAAAAATTTAATTGCAACTCAAAATGCTATTTTTTTGACAAAACAAACTTTTTGCCATTCAAATATAATAATTTTACACACCAAAACAACAATAATTAGTATATTTTTAAACATCTACTAGCTAATTGATTAAATGATATTACAAATTGAAAGTATACGATTACGATTTGTAATAATGATTGTTTTG
>CAZBHA010000130.1:0-1770 GCA_964491675.1 uncultured archaeon | reverse complement strand
TCAATCAGCCGGTCCACAATGTGCGACCCGATCAGCCCGGCCCCGCCGGTGACCAAAATGGTTTGTGCCTGTAAATCCATTGAACCTTTACTATTTGCCCCCTTCACGGGGCGGAACACACTCCCGAACTCCTGTCACGACATATTGATTCCGACCGGCATGGTTGCACCGTAATGGCGTTTTGTCGAGCGCGGCGTTGGCTAGACGTTGGCCAGTTGGCCAGCCATCCACCGCAAGGCACGCACACATTCCGGCAGGTCTTTCCATGATCGGGGCAGGAGCGCCCGGCCGGCAATTCTCATGTCTCCCACAAATTGCGGATGGGAACGGCAATCATGTCGTCGCCAAAGGAGGCCGTTGTTTCACCATCGTACAACACGACGCCCGATGCGAACTTCTCGCCGGCCGCCGCCTTGAGCTTGCGCAAGCCACGGAAGTCGTCGGGACGTACCGTGGCCCCTGTTTTCACCTCGACTCCGGCCAAACGCGAACCCGTTTCCAGCACCAAGTCGACTTCGGCCCCATCGCGATCGCGGTAGTGCCCAAACGTGACTGGATCATCGCTCCAACTGGCTTGTCGAACCAACTCCTGGCACACAAAAGTTTCCACCAGTTGACCGAGCAGGGCACGATCTGTCCATAAGGCATCTGCATCCAACCCCAACACGGCGCAGGCCAACCCGGTATCGCCCAGATGCAGTTTCGGGGTTTTGACCAGACGGGTCAAGCGATTGCCATGCCAAGCCGGCAACCGGGTTACGACAAAGAGGCGTTCCAGGAGGATCATGTAGTCGCGCACCGTGGGCCGGCTCAGTTGAAAGGGAGCCGCCAAGTCGGAGACATTGAACAAACGGGCGGATTGTGCGGCGGCCAAGGAAAGCAATCTCGGGATGGTGTCCAGCCCTTGGATGCGGGCCAGATCACGCATGTCTTTTTGCGCCAGCGTGTCGGCATAATCCCGATACCAAGCCGAACGGCGCCGGGGCGTTGCCCGAGCCAACGCCGCCGGAAAGCCGCCGTCTGCGATCCGCTGCGCCAATTCGGACCCAAGGCGGTCAACGGCCCGGGCCTTGAATCGGCGCTGAAACAACTTATCCAGGAAACCCGGCCGATGGCCGGCCAATTCGGCTTGGGCCAAGGGATGCAGCCGCAAGATCGCCATTCGGCCCGCCAGGGAATCCGCCAACTTCGGCACCAGCAAGACATTGCTCGACCCGGTCAGGACAAACCGCCCGGGCTGGCGCCGACGGTCTACTGCCAGCTTGATGGACGTGAACAAGTCCGGCACCCGTTGGATTTCGTCCAAAACCACCCGTTCGGGCAAATCCTTCACAAATCCGATGGGGTCCAGACGCGCGGCCTCGCGCTTCACGTCGTCGTCGAAACTAACGTAGGCATAGCGGTCCGCCGCATCCATCGTCAGCGCCAGCGTGGTTTTCCCGCATTGTCGCGGACCATGGATCAGAACGACGGGATTGTCAGCCAAGGCTTCGCTCAGGCGCGCCTGGATGAACCGCGGAAACAAACGGGAACCATTCATGCACCAACACTATCCAAGGCTTCGGCTGATTGAAAGGTTTAAGTTCGGCTAAATGAAAGATTTCCCGTCGGCAAATTGAAAGGGGCTCGACCCGGCGGATTCCCCCCAAAGAACACAAGGAACCCAAAGATTTCGATACGGCCACCCCCAGAATTCCTTCTTTGTGCGCTCTCTGCGGTTATCCTTTTCCGAGACCAATCCCCAGTTCGTCCTCCACAATGAACCGAGGC
>CAZBHA010000129.1:0-1775 GCA_964491675.1 uncultured archaeon | reverse complement strand
AAATGTGTAAACTGTGGAAAAGTATATTTTGAAAAAAAAGGAATGTGTGTTTGTGGCTCACTAGAATTTAGTGAATTTGAATCAAACGGACAAGGAAAAATAATTGCATTTACTCAAATTCATTCTGGGCCAACAGTGTATGAAGAACAGACTCCATATTGCGTTGCAATAATCCAGCTTGATGAAGGTGCTAGAATTAGTGCGCAAGTAGTTGATTCAAAATTTGATGAATTAAAAATTGGTGCAAGAGTAGAAGCAGTTCTACGAAAAATGTACAAAAGTGGAGACAAAGGTGTAATCCACTATGGAACAAAATTTATTTTAAAATTCTAAAATAATTAAAATTATTTTTTTATAATTAATTTTTTTAAAAAAACAAAAAAACAAGGTGAAATAAAATGGGAAAAGGACAAGGATTTGGAAAAACAATTCTTTTTGGAGAACATTTTGTAGTATATGGTTTAGAAGGAATTCCTTGTGCACTAGGGCAAAAAACAATTTGTGAAGTAGAAAAAATAGATGGGGAAAAAGGATACGAACTAATTGATAATAGAAATAGTAATGATGATTATAAAATAAAAAAAAGAGAAGAATATGATAACATCATAAACGCAATTCTAAATTATTTAAATGTAGCAGATAAACTAAAAATTACATTAAGTGGAGATTTGATTCCAGCAAGTGGAGTTGGAGCAAGTGCTGCGACTGCTGCTTCGCTAGCAATGGCAATAAATGATGAGTATAATTTAAATTTAACCAAAGAAGAAATAAATAAAGCTGCTTATGTTGGTGAAACTGCCGGGTCTGGAACACCAAGTGGAATAGATAATACTACTGCGGTTTATGGTGGATTTTTAATATTTCAAAAGAATTTAAGTGGTGGAGAAAATAAAATAGAAAATATAACTATACAAAAACCAATTGATATTGTTTTAATAAATTCTAAAAAAGCAGCAAACACTAAAGAAGTTGTAGCGGATGTAAAAAAATTAAAAGAAAGTAATGAAGAAAATTTTAAAAAAATACTTGATGAATACACTGCTGTTGTAAATGAAGCAAAAATTGCACTTAATGAATATAACTTAGAAAAAATTGGAAAGTTAATGGATAAAAATCAAGAATTACTTAAACAAATAAATGTTTCTTCTGAATTACTTGAAAGTATTATAAAAATTGCAAAAGAAAATGGTGCAATCGGTGCAAAATTAACTGGTACTGGAAGAGGGGGGAGTGTTATTGCACTAACTCCTAACAAAAAAATTCAAGAAAGTGTTGCTAGTGCAATAAAAAAAGAAGGGTTTGAAGTTACACTTACAACAATTGGGTGAAATTATGGGATCAATTAAATTTAAAGAAGAAAATGGTGAAAAAATTTCAATTATAAATTATATTCAATTCAAAGCCAGTAGTATATTTTTTTTATTTCTTGGAGTGGTAATTATTATTAATATTAGTTATAGAAATTTTGCTTTTAATGATAATACTAGTTTGTTAGGGCCCGGGCTATTTTTTTTACTTTTTATTATACTAGCTTTTTGGGTTCTTCCGCAAAAGATAATTATTAAAACAAAAAATAATAAATCAAATTTAGAGTGGTTTGGGCCATTTTTCTTAAAAGACAAATTTGATTTAATAGAATCACAATTAATTGCAAGACCCAAAAAAAGTTTTTTTAGATCAAAAAATATGTGCAGTATTTTTTTAAAACAAAAAAATGGGGTTGAAATAAATTTATCTGGTGGGTCTATTCATGGTGCTGATGGAAGTAATGATTT
>CAZBHA010000128.1:0-1778 GCA_964491675.1 uncultured archaeon | reverse complement strand
GAAATGATATTGATACGGTAGTATTTGTAGTTCCTCCAAAAATAACTGAAGAAATACTTTTAGAAGTAAATGATCTTGGAATTTTAAAAGTTTGGATGCAACCCGGAAGCGAAAGTAAAAACGCGATTAATTATTGTAGAGAACACGAAATACTTCTAACTTATAATACCTGTATTATGGTTAATTATAAAAATGTAAAAAAATAAATTTTAAATTACGAAAAATAAATATTTAAATTAAAACTAATTTTTTTATATTTTACAAAAAAATTTCATTAAGAGTTAGGTTTAAAATATAGAAATACATTACTTAGTAGTGAGAAAATGGCCGATGTACCTACTGCATTTTTAGTAACTGCAATAATCATAATGATTGGTTATTTTGGAGTATTATTTTTTAAAAAAACTAAAATTTCTGAAATTATAATTTTACTTTTAGTTGGACTATTAATTGGACCAATATCTAGTGCGCTAGGATATGGTTTTTTAGACGAATTCGCATTATTAAATTTTCAAAATTTTTTACCATATTTTGCTAGTTTTGCTTTAATTATGATACTTTTTGAAGGAGGACTTCACTTAAATTTCTTCAAAACTATTAAAGCCCTTCCCGGATCACTTAGTTTTTCACTAGGAGTATTTATTTTAAATTTAATTATAATAACTGGATTTTTTTGGGCCCTTGGTTTAACTGGATTAATAACAGTTGATCCTTTAATTGCATTATTTATAGCAACTATTGTTGGAGGAACAAGTTCTGCAGTAATTGTACCAATAATAAGAGGAACAAGTGCTAATGAAGAAACTAAAACTTTATTAATTTTAGAATCTGCACTAACTGATATTTTTTGTGTAATAATTGCAGTAGCTATTGCTCAAATATTTTTAATTGGCGCAGTTGATCTTGGAGTTATAAGTAATGGAATATTTGCAAATTTTAGTATTGGTGTTTTAGTTGGATTTATATTTGGATTAATTTGGTTAAAAGTACTTTCACACTTAAAAGGAAATACTTATGATTACTTGATTACTCTTTCAGCATTATTGTTAGTTTATTCATTAGTACAATTTGTTGGAGGAAACGGAGCAATTGCAGTACTGATTTTTGGGATAGTTTTAGGAAATAGTGAAGATATTACTGGAATGCTTAGAATTACTAGAAGAAGTTTGGATAATAATATTAGAAGTTTTCAAGGAGAATTATCATTTTTAATAAAAACATTTTTCTTTGTTTATTTAGGACTTTTATTCAAATTAGAATTTATTACTATTCAAACAATATTACTTTCTATTGCAGTTGTAATAATAATACTTATTTCAAGAAAAGCAATTGCATCACTTTTAGCAAAATTCAAACCAATTTTTGCCCCAGATAAAGATTTACTTATGTGGATGTCAGCTAGAGGACTTGCTGCCGCAGTTTTAGTTTCTCTACCCCTAAGTATGGGTTTAGATAAATTACCAAACACTGCTTTTACTCCAGAAATTTTAAGTTTAATTACTGCAATTGCATTTTTTATAATTTTATTAACAAATGTTGCAACAACATTTGGAATTTTTAAATATGAAACAGCACATAAAAATGAAATTGATCCAAAAAAGAAATTAATTGAAGATTTAAAGAAAACTACTAAAAAATTAAAAGAAGAAATTAACGAATAGGTGAAAAAATTTGGCAAAAGCAAAACTAACTGGGGAAAAACAAATTGCAATTATTTTAAAAGAATTAAATATTGACTTTCAAGACGATAAAAAACTTTTTTTAAAAAAAGATACTAA
>CAZBHA010000127.1:0-1865 GCA_964491675.1 uncultured archaeon | reverse complement strand
CTGGACAAAGAGAAGCTAAGGAATTAAGAGATGGGGAAAAAAAATTTAATGGGCTTGGAGTAAATAAATCCGTTAGAAATATTAATGAAATTTTTTTAACAGCATTAAAAGGAAAAGATTGTAGAAATCAAAGAGAAATTGATAATATTTTAATTAATGAAGATGGGACTAAAAATAAATCAAAATATGGTGCAAATTCTACTTTAGCAGTTTCGCTTGCTGCCGCTCGCGCAGGAACAATTGCTTCAAAAAAATCTGAAATTTGGGAATATATAACAGATTTATCAAAAAAAGAAGCTTGCTTACCCGTTCCAGTGCTTAATGTTATTAATGGTGGAAAACATGCAGGAAATAAACTTGATTTTCAAGAGTATCAAATAATTCCAATTAAATTTAAAACATTTGAAAGTGCATTTTGTGCAGGTGTTGAAGTTTATCAAGAATTAAAAAAAGATTTAGAAAAAAATTATGGGAAGAGTGCAATTAATGTTGGAGATGAGGGTGGTTTTGCGCCTAACTTTTCAAAAGTTGAAGAACCACTTGATGTTATTTCAAAAGCACTTGAAACACTAGGGTATTCTACTGAATTTGGTATTGGAATAGATGTTGCAGCATCTTCGTTTTCAAAATATCAAGATGATGGAAAAATAACTTATGTTGTTGAAGGTAAAACTCTGACTAAAGAACAGTTACTTACTGAATATGAAGAATTAATTAAAAGTTATAATATAGTTTCTATTGAAGATCCTTTTGATGAGAATGATTTAACTGGGTGGGGAGAAATGTTTTCAGTACTGGGAAAAAGAATTCAGATACTAGCTGATGATTTAACTGTTTCTCAAATAGAATATATTGAAAATGCGGTAAATAAAAAATTAGCAAATGCTTTACTTCTAAAACCAAATCAAGTTGGGACAGTTAGTGAAGCAATTAATTCTGCATTATTTGCATTTAGCAGTGATTGGCAAGTTCAAGTATCTCATAGAAGTGGAGAAACAAATTCTTCTTTTATTTCTGATTTGGCAGTGGGGTTAGGTGCTACTCAAATAAAATCTGGGGCGCCAGCACGCGGAGAAAGACTAGCAAAATATAATCGTTTGCTTAAAATTGAATTAAATTCTGATTTAAAATTTGTTGGAAAAAAAGCATTTCCAAAAATGAAATAGTTCACTTTTTGACGAAATATCTGTCGACAATAACCTTTAAATAGTAGTTTTTTCATATCTACCTAAAAAAGGAGGGTATTTTATGGTATCACAAAAAGTTGGAAGTTATGCTTTCTTGCTAGGTGTTGTAATTGCTGTTCTAGCTGGACTTGTTCAATTAGTTGAACTTGTTTTAGGAACAGTATTAATACCAGGCATAGCACCATGGGTAGCAATTGTCTTAGTTGTTTTAGGACTAATTGTTGGTTTATTAAACATCCATGATAAGCACGTTTCTGATTTCCTAATTGCTACAATCGCTGTTGCAATGATAGGACTGGTTGCATTAAATCCTGCAATAATGGTCGTTGACCCTGTTGTAAGTGTAATAAATGCAATAAAGTGGATAATAAACTATATTATCCTATTTAGCTGCACCTGCTGCATTAGTAGTTGGTTTGAAACAAATATTTTCTCTAGCTAAAGAACAAGTAAATTAATTATATTTGGGGCTATTAGTAGCCCCTTATATTCTCTTCTTTTTTATAGTATTTTATGGCAAAAAAAGAAAGACAGATGTATAATTTCATTTTTAATTTTGATTCATCTGAGCAAAAAGAAATTCTTATACATAACATACTTAGTTCAATTTCTGCTTTTATGGAAAAAATAGAATTTTCTACTTTTTATTTAGGGGTTTGCGGAATAGATTCTCAAGAA
>CAZBHA010000126.1:0-1869 GCA_964491675.1 uncultured archaeon | reverse complement strand
GCCAGTAGGATCAGCTGGAAATCAACTGATAACCACTATATATTTGGTATTCTCCAATTGTATTGAAACTTTAATGAAATTGGTTTGTAGTATATTACTATACCACGCTCACATATCAATCTTAACTTGTTCTAACCAACATCACATTATCAAAAACGATAATGCTCACTCTTTTAATGCGATAGCTTACGCCAGCATCAAAAATTTAATAACGATCGAATCTTTCCTCAAAAGAGAAAAGGTCTTCAACTCGAGAACTTGAATCTAGCAGAAAAATCCACTTGATCAATCTTACTCTTGCAATTTAAGGCCGCTCACCATAATTGGCCAATTGCTATATCTATATGGTACGTGCTATATTTATAAAGGTTTCCTCAAAAATTTCAAAAAAAGAGAAAAATTATATCTCAAAAAATAAATTATGTATATGATAAAAATATTATAAACTTTTTAAAACTTATTATGTATATTCAAACTTTTTTAAAAAAAATTATCCCCTAATACAACGAACTTTTCCAGACGTAACTGTTGAATATAAAGTATCATTCCAAATTCTATAAAACTTACCAGGCCCATCAATTAAAACAAAATATGAAGTTGGATTATCAGTATAAGAATTATTTGGTTCCCAATTTGGTGTTGCAATACAATATCCGCCAGAAGTAATTGGACAAAATTCTACACCAATACTAGATCTAAAAGTTTTGTGTTCGGTTAAATTTGGAATTTTCCCATCAGTAAAATCAGCATAACCTTGACATTTTGCTAAAGCAAGCGATTTAGTAGTTTCTAAATTAGTATTCCACATAATCCACTCATTAATTATAGGAGTCCACATTTTCCCAGTACTATCACAAAAAACTGTTTGTCCTTCTATTACCAAAGTTCCTGCTTCTTCTAATTCAGCACAAGTAGTTGGAGCTTTTTTAGGAGCATGATTTCCTTTAATATTAACTTTCACACCAGCTTGTTCATCACCAACAATTATTGTTAAAGTTTGACCTGAAAGTAATTCATAATCTTTTGAGTTACTATTCCAACTAGAATTTTGAAATTTTGTATTCCCATTAATTTTAATTTCGCTAACACTAGGAGTTTCTCCAAAAATCACACCCAGTTTTTTTCAGTAGCATCAACATCAATTAAAAATTCTTTTGTTTCTCCTTTGCCAACTTCAACAGCATAACCTATTTTTTTATAAGTAATATCTTTTAATTGATCAAATGCAACTTCAACATTTTCATCATTGTTATTTGTATTTGAACCTAAAATTCCACTTATCATTAATACTAAAATCGCAACAACAATAATTGCTGCGCCAATAATTAATAAATATTCAATTGCACCTTGTGCATTTAGTTCTTGAAATTTAAAATTAGTTTTGTTTTTTACAAATCTTTTAACTTGCATACAATACAATTATTTTTGTAATATTTAAACTTAATTAGTATTTAATTAAAATGATTTATTTAGAAGTTTTTCCATAAATAATAAAATTTACATTTGCATTACTTGCATTAATTTTTATTTTATCCCCAATAGTTAATTTATAATTTTCACCAAAAAGCCAACTATATTTTTGACTATATTTTGCTACTATTAAATCTGAATCACCAATAACTTCCATTGATTTTATATTAGGCGTACTTCCAAAAATAACTACTAAAGAATCTCTTGCATAAACTGTTGACTCAATTTCTAAATTTTCATTTGCCCCCATTTGAACTGGAAAAGAATTTGCATATAAATTATTTGCCCAACTAGTAAATGAATCAAAAATTGTTCCCTTTGATTGTTCAGCCCCATCACCAACAGCATTAGAAGTAAAACCACTAATAAAAATAACAACAATCGCAACAACAATAATCG
>CAZBHA010000125.1:0-1878 GCA_964491675.1 uncultured archaeon | reverse complement strand
GTTTGATCAACAACATTTATTTTTATTGGAGTTGAACCAATTTGCATTATTACTTGGAATTCATTTAAATTTTCCACACTCATTGTTTTTACTTCTGACTCTCCTTCAAAAGGAATTTTTGCAGCGTAAGCATAAACTTTTTCTTTTACATTTCCTGCTAGTACTTCTGCTTCTCCTATTTCATTTGTAAATGCATAATTTTTTGTAGAATTTAATTCAACTAAAGTATCATCTTTTTCGTATTTTAAAACTACTCTAGCATTGCTTACTGGAACATTATCTTGGTCTACTACAATTATTTTTGTTTTTCCAGCATTAGAAATAGTTATTCTTTCAAGTTTTAATTCAACATTAATATTTTCTTTTACATTAGTTAATTCTATTTCTTTAGCAAAATATCCTCCGTTTAAATCTCCGGGTTTTTTTGCAATTATAATGTAGTCGCTAATATCAGTTACTGCGAAAGTAACACTACCATCAACATCAGTTTTTCTAGAATCAATTTCTTTTCCATTTCTTCTTAAATTTACTATTGCTTCTTCAATAGGGCTAGAGTTTAATAAATCTAAAACACTTACATTAATTATCGCTTTTACTGTTTTTGATACTTCAATTATTTCGCTTCCTCCATTTTGTCCAACTGTAATATTTTTTGAAATTGTTCCAAAATCACTCTCGGTGTCTGAAACACTTAAAAAATAATTTCCTGGGATAACATCAAGAGTTATATCTGAGCTAGTTAAGGTTTTTGTATAAGTATTTTTTCCATCAAGTGTAACTCTAAAACTACTTCCGCTAACTGGTAGTCCCCCTTGTCTTAATTTAACTGTAAAAGGAACAGTTGGTGCTTCGTAGGGTTGTAAATTAATTGTTTGAGTAACTAGAGTTATTAAAAAAGGATCTTGTTTGTATTCTTCACTTAATGGTCTAGCATATAATTTTACACAATTTAGTGGTTCAATTACAGTGATTCTTCCATTTTCAGTAAATGCTTTTGGAGGAGTTGGTGTAACACTTGAATTTTCACAATAAAATTGCATTTCAATTGGTTTTGTTATTGTAGTTCCAAAATTACTTTTTAGTATTATTGTTCGCTCTATTTCGCTAAATTCTATTTTTTCTTGTAAAATAATTTCTTCTTTAAAATCTTGAGTTATGTAGAAAGTGTTTTTGTAAATTCCTTTACTAATATCAATATCTAAAAATATTTCTTGTCCCTTGCTAAATCCGCCAAATTTTACTTCACCATTATTGTTAGTTCTAGCTTTTAGTACTTTTCCAGAATCAACTAAAGTTATTTGAATTAAAGTATCATAAACTGCTTCTCCGCTTGCAGTTTTAATTGTAAATGTTGCTTCATAAGTTAGTATTGAATACCAAAGTCCACCAACAATAATAAATAAAATAAAAAATAATATAATTAAAAAAAGTAAAAAACTAGGAATTACTGCATCAACTTTGTCAACAACAGAATAAATAGGTATTTTTTCATCAATTTTATCAAGAGTATTATACCATTTTTCTTCAAGCTTGTAATAAAAATCTTTAATACTCATTTTTTAGGCCTTCTTTTTTTGTGAAAGAATATTATCTTTCTATTAATATGATTGATTTTTTTATATTAAAATCTTTGTTTTATATTTTTTATTTAAAATTAAAGTATTTAGCTTATTGTCATGCAACTATTTTCTCTTGCTTTTATTTCACCGTCTAGTTGATTAATTATAACTCCAGTGTTCCAGAAGTATTCTCCGCCAATTACACAAATTTCTTCATTTCTAATTGCATTAAATACATCATTTAAACTTCTTACTCCTTGTCCAGTTGATACTACTATTTGTGGTCCGCTTCCTTGTGGAGTAATAAATGTTGCACTTT
>CAZBHA010000124.1:228-1894 GCA_964491675.1 uncultured archaeon | reverse complement strand
GAAATACGGATTAGGGGCATACATGCCTGCAAAAGTGTTGGAATGGGATATCGAAGAAGTAGAACAAACAGTCGATAGAGGGTCGCATGATGGAGACTACTATGAAGAAGAAAAAGAATGGGAAGGAAAACTAAAAGTCATCACGACCCGGGGCGTATATACTTTACCCTTTGAGTACAGTTATTTGGCTGTCACAGACAACGGGAGGGAAGGTGGAAATTTGGCTGAAGATTTCAGAGAACTCGTCAAAACAAAAGAAGGCGATTACGACGAAGAAATGATAGAAGAATTACATGCGTATTTTGAAGATATTCTGGGCGATGGTTTTAGGTACGACTACTTAGAGGACTAGACAAAATGTGCGGCATATGTGATGGGGAAATGGAAGAAGAGAGAGAAACAGCGTATTCAATTCATTGTTGGTGTAAAAAGTGTGGGTACTCCATAAGTTACACGCATGATGGGTATGGGCACGATTTTGAGAAAGACGAAGAATCATATATACTAGAATGTAAATGTGGCAAGGATATAGAAATCGAATTACTTGGGATTTGGGGTCTGCCATTATATGCAAAATGCCCTAAGTGTGGGAGAAATATTAAGGTGTCATTAGATTCAAATGACGAGATAAGGGAAGAATATCTAGAGGACTGTTAATGAGAATAACAAAGACTAAGGATTTTGTTCGGCTTGACATAGAGCCGACCGACGAGGTAAAGCTGTTTATGGACATAATAGAGAACGACGATTTCATCATGGCGGACCTAACGTTTGAACTCCCATTCGAAAAGCTTGTTTTGGTGGATAATGCATTTCAGCGCATCTACGAGGGGGAAGTCCAAAGGCTTATCTCAGAGAAGAGCCTGATATTCAATAGGATGAAAGATAAGGGATTGGAAAAGGAAACGCTGGGGCGATTGGAGGGGTTGATGTGAGAACAGAAGATTTGAGGGCAAGAAGGGAGATGCCAAAGGCAGTGGCGGAGAGAGAAGACATACCTTCGACTTTCAAAGCCCACATAGTGAGAGAATCAAAGAAGGCGTTGTTGTTGAGAGTAGTCGACAAGGGAGTGGAGAGAGGGGAGCATTGGATTCCCCGCTTGGCAATAATCAAGATTGAGGGGTGAGGAAAATGAGGCCGGAAGCTAGGGGAAAAATAGAAGAAATAATCTTTCCCAACAAGTTGTTAATATCAACCGAAGAGCGGGAAGTTCCTGAAAAACTGTTTATTTCTTTCCTGCAATTGGATTTAAGTAAACTTATGACCCACAAAATAGGGCACTTCCCAAGTCCTGAAGATTTGGACAAAGCGAGGAATATCCTAAGAGAGAGTTCGCAATTTTTTGAAGTGGAAGCCTTGGAAAGGAGGAGAATTTTCACCGATAGATGTGGCAAACTGACTATGTTTTGGACGAAATTCCCTCATTTTTTATACACGGAAGATATTCATATGATGATTGAAGATTTAGAGGACCATAAAAGCATAGATGCATTCAAACAAAGAATGGAAGAAAAGCAAAAATTAGGGTGCATCCTAGAAAAAGTAGATGTAGGGGATGGGGTATTATTAAAAGAAGGAGTTGGCGTAATATGAAAGAAACAATAAAAGTAATATACGATGCAATAAGTAAATTCACGAACACAAGTTCTAGTGCAAGGGATTTAAA
>CAZBHA010000124.1:0-218 GCA_964491675.1 uncultured archaeon | reverse complement strand
TTACGCCTTTTTACAATCAAAAGCGCTATCCGCATTAAAAGATAAGGTGGATTAAACTATGAAATATGTAATAGAGCAAATTTGCAAGTATTATGAACATTTTCAAGTCCAGATAAACGGTGAGTGGTATTTTGTTGAGCCCGAAAAGTTCATTGGATTAGGAGATTAAGGCGGGAAACCCCACGACTTTAGTCGTGGGATGGAAGCCGTAACAGAAG
>CAZBHA010000123.1:0-1951 GCA_964491675.1 uncultured archaeon | reverse complement strand
TTTCATTTGTCTTAGCAGGTTTCTCAACAACTGGAACATTTATACTTTTAGAATACCTTCCAAGAAGATAACTAATAAGTGCTCCTGTTATTTGGGCAGGTTTTCCACTCCCCTTATTTACTATACGGCACAATAAAAAATTTGTAGTAGGGTCCCATTGTATTTTAATTGAACCTTGATGTTCCGAGTCAATACTACTTAAAGAGGTCCAACCAGGTGAACGTTTTTTTGTTATTTTAGTTTCAATTTTAAACTTGTAGTTTTCCAATTTGGAATCTTTAATGATTGAATCTCTTAAACTTGTACCTTTTGTACAGATGATTTGAACAATTGTTTGCATAAAATAATTTCCTTCTCCGGTATATCAATCCATTTCGAAAACAGTTATAAAGCTTATTTTACCATTTTTAAATGAACTAGGATCATAAAAAATTAATTCATTTGAATCCGGTTTTTTATGGCTGAATGCCCATTCTATTTTTGTGGATTGACCTTTGGGCGTAAAATTAATTGCAAAATCAGAAAAATTGAAAGAGCCTGTTATAGAATATGCTTTTTGTGTTGCCATATGATGCACTTTTTCGTTATAACTCCCTGATATTAAATTAGAATCAAGGTCAAAAGAAATATATCCACGATATGTATTATCGTAAAATTGATATTTTTTAAGGAAAAAAGAAGTAGGAATGTGCAAAGTGGAATCATTTTTATCAGTTGGTACCCTTGCATGGTTTATTTTATCAAACCCAAGACTATCTAAATGCGAATACATTTTAATAAAGAGATCACAAATACCTGGCTCCTTAAAAGATTCAACTGCGAGTATAATTTGTTTACTATCTTCAGCGTCTGAGTACCTAAGCTTTATTTTATTTAATATTTCATCAACTTTACTAAATAAATTTAATTCAGAATTGCAATTATTTGAATCATTGTACAAATTATAATTCTTACCAGTTCTGCAGTAATAAAATGGTTTAAGAAAACCACCTTTTGCTCCAAATGTCAAACATCGGTTAGTTATAATAATAGTTAGTAGTAAGTTACTATCAAGACTTTGCGATAATTTATTACTTATTTTTGGTTCATTTCGAGTATTAGCAGATGATAGCTGATTTTTAGAGTTCTCTTGCTCTGAAGAAAACTTTTGAGCTTCAAAAAAATCATAAATAATTGAATGCTCGGATTTATCACCATTGAGTTTGATGTATGGCAAAAGATTTTTTGAATAATTAACGTCTACAATAACAGATTTTTTATCTGAAGAACCTATTACCGCATGGCTTTTCGGAAAAATATCACTTCCAATGAAATCAAAATCTGTCGCAAAATATTCTCCTTGTGGTTTTACATAAAAATATGAAAAGCTAAATTTATTAATAATATTTGAACCACCAAAAGGAGTCATTTCTTTACTCTCATGGAAAGTAATAGCCATTCTTTTTCGAATTTCCATAACATTTGATTTTGCTGAATTAATTGGCACAAATGCGATTCTTGTGTCTGGGTTATAAATAAAATCTATATTACTTTTTAAAATTGGATGGAAAGTTGTAAAAATAAAAGTTGTAATTTTATCATTATACTTATCGTAATAAAACCAATATGCCATAGGCAAATAATTCGGTATAGAACTTGACCGAAGGTAAAATATCCATTCTTTATTGTTTAACAATACAAGCTTAATATTTTCAGGAAATGTTTTATCAAAAAAGATATTATAACAATCCATAATTGTAGAATAGTTTTTATCGTCTTCAATCGATTGAGGATCAAGTTTTGAACAATAATTTTCTTTGGAAATTAAAAAATCCGAAACTTCCTTTGGAATTATACTTTGAGATAATACTGGGGATAAAAAACAGAAAAGAATTACCATAAAAACGACTATTAAATTATTTTTTTTCAAAATTAATACTCCATAAAAACAGGAAAATTTTAATTACAATAA
>CAZBHA010000122.1:0-1962 GCA_964491675.1 uncultured archaeon | reverse complement strand
ATCCCCGGTAATTTGAAGGGATTTTTCTCTAGCTTCCTTTGCGTTCATCGAGTTTAATTTCTATTGGTTTCCAAATATAGTTTTGAAGTCTTTCATTTGAATTAATACACGATTTGCAGCAGGTAATGATCCATCCTTGTGTGTGCCCAACATCTTTTGTTGCTCCGCAGAATTCACAGGTTTTATATGACATACTCTCTGCCATAGTCTCTAATCCATAGATGAAATCATCCCCTCCATTATAGTAGAATCGAAGACCGCCAAACTTCTCCTTGACCTGAGTTATATCTATTGGAAGCATAGGTTCTACGCCTCTAGGAAATCTATCGGCTAGCCATAATAAGAATTTCTTCAAGAGTTTCCTTTTCCAGGGAAGCCTATGAGCCTTTCTCTGTAACCACTTTGGAAATTCATGACGAAATTGGTTCTTTCTATTCCTATTAACATTCTCAATATGATTCTGAATATCTCCCATAAGAGCATCCAGAATAGGAAACCAGCCATCGCCGCATTCAAAGCCAAACTGCATTGGTAATACGATTTTTTTCTGATTAAGAAGCCTTCCCATTTCTTCTCCCATAGGTTTGTCCCCATCAATCATTGGAGTTTCATTCTCCCGCAAATACTCAAAAAATTCTGGGTATTTGCTAACTAGATATTTCTGAAGTTCCGCTTTCATTTTTTACATATTCTTTATATTGTTCCCAAGTCCAATCTTCTCCTTCCGGAATAAAGACCTCCGTACCTTCATCCATGAAATCATATTCCTTGGATAGATACGGTTTGCTGTCTTTATCAAATTTAAGATATCTGGATACGACATTAGCTCCGTCCATAATGAAATGGTCTACTGAAGAAGAGCCAGAAAAGTGATATTCATCTTTTAATTCTCCGCCGTCCAATTCTTTTTGAATCCATTTATTCATATTATACCAATCCACAACGAAATTTCCCGAAGCAAAGACTTTCTCCTTCGAAAGATTTCCATAAGAGATACTTACAGATTCGTAAGTCTCAGGATTTGGTTCGATGTAATTAATCCCTATTACTGCCATCTTCTTTATCTCCTATAGCTTGAAATAATAAAAAGTCTTCTACATCAAGAAGATCTAAATCCACCCCCATTAATGTATGTCTAAGAGCCGGATCTTCAGGCTGGATAAAGCCATCAATACCTGTCCAGGCCCAAATAGTTCCTTTTGGTGTCTTTAACCACGAGACATCCCTTGTCTGAATATACCTACTCATTTTCAAGTTCTTTAAGTGATGAATCCTCAATAATCATGGCCCAATTCTTTTTACTCATTGGAGCTCTAAAAGTCTTTATTTCCGAGAGATATTTTCCATAATAGTCTTCGCTCTTCATTCTAGCTAATCGTATAAATGGAATAAGTATCTCTCTAAGTTCTTTGACCCTTATGTCTGATCTATTTGTCTCAGAGAAATAAGTTTCCAATTCTCTGCAAAGGGACGATATATCGATAGCCTCTTCCATTAGTCCCACCAGGATCTCATATCTTTAAGAAGATCTATCATTTCATTCCACTCCTTCTCTTCAAGTTCATGTGCCTCTTTAATAGCACGAGTATTGTTCTCTTCAACTTCTTCAGGAGCAGCAGATACAAGCTGAGTTAAGCCAGGCTTTCCTTCTACTGGAAGGAAATCAAATCCATAATCATAGTTATATCCGCAACGATCTGCATAGTCATCGTTAATCTTATGATCGGCTAATTCAATGAATCTCTTCATCCTCTCGATCTTAGGAAGACGGTCTTCTTCAACTTCAAGACCATGTTTCTCAAGGTAATTAGAGAGAACACTAACCTGGAACTTCATCATCTTTAGTATGGAGTGATAATCCCAAGGAACCATTTCAGTCGTTATTCTGAAATAGGATATTAAGGATTTTATAGCCCTCTTTATCCTATAATAACGGTCTTCCCAGAAAGCCCATTTCCAGGG
>CAZBHA010000121.1:0-2004 GCA_964491675.1 uncultured archaeon | reverse complement strand
ACACAAATAGTATGTTTGATAATGAAAGACCAACTCAAAAAATAAAAGTAACCTTAACTCCAAGAATAAAAGCACAAAATTATTCACCGCTTTATGAATTACCATTCAATGGAAATGTAGGAAAAGATAATAGAGATGGATATGGAGTGGTATCAAATAATAATATTAAAATAGATAATTTAATTACAATTGCACAAAATGGGACTGGGTCAGTAAATCTTAATATTAACACTGATTCAAATATTGAAGAATTACAACGCGGAATAATTCTTAATTATATTAAAGATCAAGAATTCAAATTTACCCCATCTCAACCAACACCAGTAACTTGGAAAATTGATGGAACTAGTCAAAACACAACTGCAACATATACTTTATCACCATTAACAAATATTGCAAAAACAAATTGGATACTAACTTCTTCAACAATTGGAGGATCAGATTGTAAAGATTTTGAAAATAATACAAGTAAATATTTCACAATAAAAAATAATCAAAATAAATACACTATTAATTGGAATTTAAAACAACCAGGAACTATTGGTTTATCTACAATATTTTTAACGCCTGAAGTAAGCAACACAAGTAATTTAATTTCAATAATTCCTTCAGAAGGAAGCGGAACAATGCAAGGAATTTCAACAACCCAAAATAATAAAAATGTATTATTAAATTACCATGATTCAATACAAAAAAATGATTACACAACATTAATTGGATTATTTGAATCAATTAAAAATAAAGAAATGTGTATTTCATCAGATGCTAATAGCATTAAAATATTTTGGAGTTCAGAATACTTATCAAATTTAATAAAAGAAATTGAACAAAGTAGCACAAGTAATTGTAGATTTGAAATTTCAAGCCCATTTGTTTCAACATTAGATTATGAATTTGAAAAAATTCAACCACGAATAAGCTCCACAAATGCAAACAATTCATCATTAACTTCAACACAAGGCACTTGTTTTAATAAAGGAAGTATTACGGGAAAAACACCAAGAATAATTGCAGACGGGCAATGTTTTAAAACAGTAGATGGAGAAGCATTTTTTCCAATTGCAGATACTGCATGGTTACTTGGAAGATTATCTAATTCTGAAATTGAAGAATACATAAAGAAAAGAAGTGAACAAGGATTTAATATAATTAAATTTGATTCAAGAGAAGGTGACTATGTAAAACAGGATTTTATTTTTAATACTCTTGCAAAATACAATATGTATGCTGAAACTGGCCCACCATCAACAAATGGAATTGCATATATTAATAGATATAAAAATAGAGATAACATTTTTGCATGGATAATTGGTGGACTTGATGATAATGAATCTCCATCAAAAATAACTGATTTAATTAATTCTACGCGTGCAGCTGATCCAACAAGATTAATATCAGCACACCCAAAATCAGGAAAATCGTTAGTTTCAGATCATAAAATTTCAACAAATATTTTAGATTTTTATTATGTGCATAAATGTAACCCTGGCGCATTAGGTAGTTTACTTACAAACGAAATTAATAGATCTCCAAAAAAACCAGTATATATTGGAGAACCAGTTTATGAAGGAAGAGGAGCAATGTGTGGTTGTATAAGTGGATGTAGTGCTGATCAAGCAAACAGTCAAATAACTGAAGCAATCACTGCAGGAGCAGCAGGAATAAGTTATGGACACTATTCAATTTGGAGCTTCAACAAAGGAACTGACGATTCATGGGGCGTTGATCCATCCCTAAATGGAACCCCTTGGAGAACTGCATTAACATCACCTGGTGCAAATAATATAATTTCAATAGCGACTAAACTGAAAAATAATCCACAAACAACTGCTAATAATAACGCAGGGCCTGAATCAATCACAGTCCCAAGTATGAGCGGAAATGAATTTAAATGGTTACCAGATATTGAAGGAAGAGCAGTAGTTTATATTCCTCAAAATAAATATCCACACAACAGAGTTTATATTTGGCATAGAACAATTCATTCAGAATATGAACAACAGT
>CAZBHA010000120.1:0-2014 GCA_964491675.1 uncultured archaeon | reverse complement strand
ACACATTTATAACTATTTAATCTATAACGATCAGAATAATTTCTCCATCTTATTATTGAGCTATCATTAAACATTTTATCTCACCTTTCTTAGTACATGTACTACTGCAGTAGCTCCACTACCACCAACATTATGTGTTATTCCAACTTCTGCATTTTTTACTTGTCTTCCTTTTGCTTCTCCGCGAAGTTGCATTGTTGCTTCTACTGCTTGTTTTACTCCTGTTGCTCCAACTGGATGTCCGCAAGCTTTTAGTCCACCACTAGTATTAACTGGGTGTTTACTATCAAAGTAAGTTTCTTTATTTTCATATAATTTGTACGCTTCTCCTTTTTTTGCAATACCTAGCGCTTCCACAGCCATTATTTCTGCAATAGTAAAACAATCATGTACTTCTGCAAAATCAATATGAGCTGCACTAATTCCTGCTTGTGCATAAGCAATGTCCGCTGCTTTTTTTCCTGCAACAAGTTCAGTTAAAGAATTTCTTCTTGCTAAACTTAGTGTATCATTTGCTAAACCTGATCCAGTAATAAAAATATCTGAATTCATTTCTTTTGAAATTTTTTCGTTAGCTAGAATTATTGTTGCACTCCCATCAGTTATTGGAGAACAATCAAAAAGAGTTAATGGGTTTGCTACCATTGTTGATTTTTTTACTGTGTCTAGAGTTATTTCATTTTTAAATTGACAATAAGAATTTCTTGCTCCGTGAAAATGATTTTTTACTGCAACTTCTGCTAAAAGGTCTCTTGTTAATTTTGGATATTCATTTATGTATGAACTAGCTAAAAGTGCATAAAGCCCAGGAAAAGTTAAACCATTAAATCCTTCTAGTTCTTCGTCTCCAGCCCCCATTAATGCTGTTGTTACTTGACCAGTATCAACATCAGTCATTTTTTCTACACCATTAACCATTACAATATCTGCTTGTTTACTTTCAATAGCATGAACTGCTTGTCTTATTGCTAGCCCACCACTTGCACAAGCTCCTTCTACTCTAATTGAAGGTTTGTCTAAATTCAAATTTTCTGCAGCCATTGCACCTAAGTGAAGTTGTCCACTTAAAAGTCCACCAGCCATATTTCCAGTATACATTGCGTCAATTTGTTCTGGTGCAATTTTTGCATCATTAAGTGCAGAAAGTTGAGACTCAAGTAATAATTCTTTAAGTCCCTTATTCCAAATTTCTCCGAATTGGGTTATTCCTATTCCTAAAACTCCTACTTTCATATAACCGCCCAGCCGGTTGACGTCTGTATTTTGCTAATGCAAAATTTTTTATCAACTATTTTTAATTTATTCATAATTACCAATCTATAAAATTTTTACTGAATTTTTTTTTAAAAAATTCTAATGTATTGTCTCCATGTGTTTTAAGTATTGTGCATACTCAATGTATTCTTTTCTTTCAATATAATCTTCAACTGTTTTTGCATTGTTTCTCACTTCTTCAATTTTTTTTGTTACATTTAAAATAAATGCGTCACTTCCTGAACCCGAACCATAACTTACTACTAAAATTTTATCATTTGGTTTTGCAACATCAAGTACTGCTGCTAGCCCCAAAAGTGAAGAGCCTGAATAAGTGTTTCCAATTTTTTTTACTACTAGTCCAGTAGCTAATTGTTCTTTTGTTACTCCAAATTGTTTTCCTACTCTTTCAGGAAATTTTCCATTTGGCATGTGAAATACTACAAAAGTAAATTCATCTATTTTCATTTTACTTTTTTCTAAAATCATTTTTGTTGCACCACTAACATGTTTGAAGTATGCTGGTTCTCCAGTAAATCTTCCTGCATGTTCTGGATAAGGTTGTAGAGCTCGTCTCCAAAAATCAGGTGTGTCACTAGTAAATGAACAAGTGTAATCTATTGTTGCAACCGCGTCTTTATTTTCTCCAATAATAAATGCTGCACCACCTGCCGCGGCACTATATTCTAGTGCATTTCCAGCTTGAGCTTGTGAAGTGTCTGCACCAATACTTAGACCATATTTAATCATTTTTGAATCG
>CAZBHA010000119.1:1793-2037 GCA_964491675.1 uncultured archaeon | reverse complement strand
CCCTTCGTTGATGCGGACTGGAGTTCCGACAATGACGTCGATTTGGAATTTAGGGTCATCGACGCCCATGCGTTTCTGTAGGGCCTTAACCTCGGCTTCGCCGATTGGCGTAGGAATGGTGCCAGTGCCGATGAATCCGGTGACGTTAGGAGTATTGCGGACGATATACCAGGATTCATCAGTTACTTCCATCTCTACCAGAATATAGCCAGGGAATATCTTTTCTTCGACTACTTTTCTCTTA
>CAZBHA010000119.1:0-1783 GCA_964491675.1 uncultured archaeon | reverse complement strand
TTTTTGATTTTGATTTTCTTTTCGGTCGGAATTAAAATGCTGAAGATCTTATCTTCCATATCCAGAGATTCTACTCTTTGTTTTAAGTTTTGGGCGACATTTTCTTCGTAGCCGGAATATGTATGGATAACATACCAGCGTCGGCCTTGGTTAAGAAGTTGTTTGGCCATATCTTTGACTTTGGCGACGCTGGAATAATAAATAAATTTATTATTCGCAGTTTCGTTGCCGTAAATTTAAGAACAATTTATTTTTTAGTTATTATATATTGTTGATCAGAAAATGGAAGCCTTCTGTAAAAATATAATCTAATATTCCCAAAAAAATAGCTACACCAAGACTGATGCCGATGACCAGCAAAGTGTAGTTATAGGTCTCTTTCTTAGTCGGCCAAGTTACTTTTTTCATCTCTAAGACCGACTCCTTCAAATACTTAGTTAATTTGTTCATATTGGCTAAAATAGGTATTTAAAAATGACCTCCGGGGCCACTTCATTTATCTGCTATAATGATACAAAATAGCGCTTGGAATGTCAATAGCCGGGTTTTTTGGAGGGGCGGATTTGTTTGCTTTTTGGCTATAAACACGATACAATATTATTGAACTAAAAATTAGTTTAATTTTTTATATGGTTAGCCCAAATCTATTTAAAAGCGTCGATAAAGATCAGCCGCTGGAAATCAGCGATAACGCCAAAAAATTATTCCAAGTAATCTATAGCGAGCAGAATAAGAGTGAAGAGGCTGATGAGAATATCCCCCGCATTAAAGTTTCGGCCTTAATTTCCCGCCTGTCCTTTTTTTATGAAAAAGTTAGGAATGTCGTTGATTATGACGAGGACCACCTATTAAGAAAGAATGCTATCGCCCGTATTTTGCGGCGCCAGATAATGATAGAGGGAGTCCTGAAAGAAAGCGGGACAGAAGATATCGCCCGTCATTTGCTGGTTGAGCTGATTCGAGGCAGCTATTTATCGAATAATAAAATTCCTGAAGCCAAAATCCAGGAAATTGCTTTTTTGCTTGATAAATATATTCGGCTTAAGGACGCGGCCGTAACCGAAATTAATTCCAAGCTGAATCTTAAGACGGATCTTAATAAGGCGAAAGACCTGATCAGTGAAAAAAATCGTCTGGTGCGCTGGCTTATATCTTTAGCCGCCTGTGAAATCGAGGAGAATCTGGCGCCTAATAAGATTAAGCAGGTGACGGTGGCCAACATGTTTTCAATTTTCAATCGGTAACCCAGGATGGCAGGCCTTGCCTGCTGACCTGCCGTATTCCCAAGATTTAGAAATTCAAATTTATCTCAGTATCGGTCGGACTTTTTTAAAGCTGGACGGCGATATGCTGAGCTTTATTTTATTTAAGTACTATAACTCGGATTGGCTTGATATCAATTCTCGCCAGATATTAGCTGCCGATAGCGATCAAAAGATTAAAAAAATTGCCGGCGATTTAAGCGGCTTAAAAAAGATGGTTGAGGCGCAGATGGCGCATCCTTTAGCCAAGCAGCTGGATAAGATCGTCAGACGTTATTCTTTATATTTTTCTTTATTGTCGGAAACTATCGAGCAGGATCCGGCCAAGGCTTACGCCGAGGCGCAAAAGGGGGAGAAGCACTTCTTTGCTTTAGTTAATAAGGTTTGCAATGCTAAATATAAAACAGCCAAAAAATGGAAATGAAAAAATGAAACAAAAATAAAATAGAAACAAAAATAAAATAGAAACAAAAATAAAATAGAAACAAAAATAAAATGAAAACAAAAACAAAAATAAAAAG
>CAZBHA010000118.1:0-2048 GCA_964491675.1 uncultured archaeon | reverse complement strand
AATAAAAAAGATGCTATTTTTGGAATAGGAACAGCAGGGGCAAGCATTGTTGCCAAAATAATTAAATCAAAAAATTATGATAGAATTGCAATCTGTAGCGACAAAAAAGTTTTAAGAAAATTAAAAGTTGATAAAAAATTATTACTTGGACAATCAATAACAAATGGTTTTGGTTGCTGTGGTTCAACCATTGAAGGTATAGCTGTTTTCGATTTTCACAAAGACGAAATATTGAATACCCTGTTTACATATGAAAAAGTTATAATAGTTGCAGGACTTGGAGGCGGTATGGGAACGGAGTTTTGTTCAAAACTCGGTTCCTATCTGAAAGAAAATTATATTTTTATATTGACGATGCCCTTTAGCTTTGAAGGTAAAAGACGTAAAACACAGGCGTTATCTGCACTTGGAAAAATGGAAAACAATAACAAAATCTTAATTGAAAACGATAAGATTTTATCAACTATAGATAAAGCAGAGACTTTACAATCTGTGTTTCAAAAAGCAGATGAAATTATAATTAAAAATATAGAAAAAATAATAAAAGGAGAAACACAAAATGGATAAAAAAATTATTGAAGATGCTAAAAAAGAAGCGGAAGAAATTATTGATGCAGCAAAAACAGAGGCAAGTAAAATTTTAAGCGAATCAAGGATTTTAGAAGATATTAAAAAAGAAGCATTAAAAATAAAAAAAGATGCAATTATTGAAGCTCAAAAAATCATTAAGAAAGCAAAATGGGGTAAAAATGAATAATATAACAAATAATGATACTTTTCAAAATATAGTATCGTCAATCGGAAAAGAAATTTCGCAACATAATAATTTTAATTGTATTTATGTTTATGGAAAAAATGGCAGTGGAAAAACTTTTTTACTAAAAAATTTGTATGAAGAACTTTGTAAAAAACAAAAGGCAATTTATCTGAAAAGTTTTGATTTTATGGATGAATTTAACAGTAGCAACAAAGAAGATTTTATTAAAAAATACTCAGCTTATGATTATTTGATACTTGATAGCATTACATCATTTATCAATAAAAATGATGTAACAAATATTTTAAATAAGTTAAAAATAAATTTAATCTCATCCTCTCAATTTGAACAAAATCAATTTAATAATGTTGAAGAAATTTTTACAAAAACATTTTTGTCTGGTCTTTTGATTAATTTAAATTTTGAATTACCAAAAACTAAAAAGAAATTGGTTTTAGTCGGCAGGAATTCGGAATTTGATATACTCTCGACAAAATTAATACCGAAATTTAAAGAGCAAAATCAACTTGTGATTAATTTTGTAATTAATATTGAAAAATTTAATATTGAAAAAATAAAAGAAATTACACAAATAATATATGATAAGTCCTGCAAAAATTTACAAATTATTGTTAATTTCACAAATCAAAAACTTGACAAATCACAGATGTTAGTAGAGTGTAATTAATCTTTGTCAAAATGTGTCATACGGAATCCCGAGAATTTCATAATTGATTTTGTTTATAATTTTAGGAGAAAGTCCTTCTGCTTGCTTTTTAGTTTCGGCTTGTAAGGTATTTTCATACTTTTGTAATTCTGGCATTTGTTTTAGCAAGTTCATCAAAGAATAAAGCATAGCTTGGTTTGTTGGTTCTTTTTTATCAATAGTTTTCATAATATTTTCCATTAATAATTTTACAAAATCTTGTAATTCTGTTGAAAAGAATTGTTTATTCTTTAAAATCTCCGCTAATTTTATATCCCAACAAAATTTATTTTTCCAATAATAAACCGTTCTGCGTGAAATTTGTAATTTCGCTGAAATCTCATCTGGTGACAACCTTTCATATAAAAATAACTTTTCTGCATCATCATATAAATTCATTTTGCTCATAAATTCTCCTTAAAAACTATTCTATTCAAACTAAATTCGTTCTTCTCCGTTATTCTTTTAACTTGAAAAGTACATTTATTATCAATAATACCGAGATTTTGAAAATAACGTATTAACTGATTTAGTTGTGTTAATGTGTTTTTTAATCTGCGAGTACCAATTCTTCGTTCTTGACAG
>CAZBHA010000117.1:0-2054 GCA_964491675.1 uncultured archaeon | reverse complement strand
CGAATTGCAAGCAAAGAATTTAGCGGAAAAATGGTTGTTTACTCATTAGTTTTTATTGCAATTAGTGCTATAGTCCCAGCAATGTTTTCTAGTTTTATTTTAATTGGAAGTTATTTTATGAGCTTTGAATTTAGTGCAATGCAAGTATTTTTAATTATCACACTTATTTTTCCATTTTTTAATATTTTAATTTTAATAATGATTAATTCAAAAACACCATTATTTTTAAAGGGATAAATATGGATATAGAAAAGTTTTTTTTAAAAAGCAATTTAATTGAAAATATTTGTAATTTATTCTATTCACTAATTGGAAAAGAAAAAATAAATAATTTTGAAGATAAATTATTTTTAAATAATTTTTTAACAAAAAACTTTCAAACTTTTATAATATTTTCAACTTTTTTAGGAGCAATATTTTCAATTTTTACGTCAGTTGCTTTATTCTATTTAGGAATAGAAATACAAAAAACATTAATTTTTAGTATTTTAAATTTTTTTACACCATTTTTAATTTTTTATTTAATTCAGGATGTAATGTTTGAAAGAAACAAACGAAAAAAAGAAGATTTATTACCAGAACTTTTGCTGGAAATAAGTGTTTTAGTAGATCAAATGTCACTTATTAAATTAATAGAAGAAATTAGTAAAATGGATTTTCCACTTTTAAATAAAGATTTTGAATTTATTCACCTGCAAATAAAAAACGGTGAAGACCCTAGCTCTGCAATTAATAAAATAAAAAAAATGAACAAAAGTAGTGAAATGTCTAGATTTTTTGAAATATTTTTACAAGGATATTATTCAGGAAGTGAACTTAATAAATTACTAAATGAACTAGCTGAAGAAATGCTTCAAAACAGAGCAATAATAAAAGAAAGACAAGCAGTAATGCTTGTTACTAAATACACTCTTTTACTTGCAAGTGTTTTAATTGTCCCAATAATTTTAGGTTTAATTGTAAGTTTAGTAAATGGATTTAATATTTCTTTTAGCAATAATTTTGAAATTGGACTAAGTAAAATAGAAAGAGAAGAATTGTTTAATTTAGCTGTGCTTGGAGTTCAAATTTATATTATAGAATATTCTTTAATTAGTTCTTTTTTCTTAGCAATGCAGGACGGAAACAAAAAAAACTTTTTTATTTACTGTGTATTTTTAACTCCGCTTGCAATAATTTTCTTTTTTATTGGAACTATTTTGTAAATTAAATATTAAACACCATTTACAATAAATAAAACATTAATTATTGCATGCAATTCCCAAACAACAAAAATAATTTTTAATAATTTAATAAAATCCTTTCAAAAAAGTTTATAAATAAGCAAAGCATTATTTTATTGTGTTAAAATGGATAAAAATTTAAATAATGTTGTTGAGTTTGTTGAAATTAAAAAGTATAAACTAAAGGGTTTTACTTTAATTGAAGGTTTTCCTGATATTGGACTTGCTGGAACTATTGGAACTAGATACTTAATTGAAAAACTTAATTTTGAACAAATTGGACATGTTGATTCTCGCTTATTATCCCCAATAATAAGAATACAAAATGGACTTCCAATGCACCCTGTGCGACTTTATGCACACAAAAAACACAAAATTGTAATTATTATTGCTGAACAAATAATTCCAAATAGTATTGCTTCAGTAATGGCAAAAACTCTTGTTGAGTGGATTAAAAAGAAAGGAATTAACCGAGTTATTTCAACTTCAGGAATTAGAATTGCAGATGGTGCACCAGTATATGCATTTGCAAGTAACGAAAAATCAAAAAAATTAATAAAAAAGTATAAATTAGAGCTTATTGATAGTGGAATTAGTTCAGGAGTTACTGCATTATTAATGTTATATTTAACAGATAATAATATTGAATCATTTTGTTTAATGGGAAATGCAAGAAATAATGCAGACTATGAATCAGCTGCTGAAATTGTAAAAGCATTTTGTAATTTAAGTGGAATAAAATTAGTTGATGTTACTCCTCTTTTAGAAGAAGCAAAAAAACTTGAAGCATCGATTGTACAGCATATTAAAGAACTTGAATCAAAAAAACAA
>CAZBHA010000116.1:0-2057 GCA_964491675.1 uncultured archaeon | reverse complement strand
CGATTTTGACCCCAAACCGCCCCCGCCTGGAGTGGTTGATGAATTATTCAGGTTAGGATAATTTGCAATGAAAATCATCGTCAGGCATGATTCGGTTACTCCGCTGCTGCGGACGATTGCGCAAAACCTGAAAGACCCGGAAGGGCTCTCGAAGGCTTGTTCTGTGGCCATGCTGAAAGTGCACGACCGCTTCTACGACGAAAAGCTGAGCCGATTCTGGGGAGGGATCTCGCGCCGCCTTCAAAGAGAACCACGGCAGCAACGTCGCGCGGATTTCAATCGGTGGCGAACATGGCGCCATGCTTCTGCACAAGATCCACGGCGGGACGGTGTACCCGAAGCCGCCGAAGAAGAATCTCGCCATCCCGGCCAGCAGCGAAGCGCGCGCCGCAGGCTGGCCCAGCTGGCACCGGACTCCACCGCTACGGCTGGGGATGTGGGGCCGCGACGGAAGGCCGCACGCGCTGGTGGAGGCGGATGTTGTCCGAAAGTATCGCGGCAAGTGGAAGAAGATCCTCGCCCCCGCTGGCAAGGTCTGGTACTGGCTTGCCAAGTCCGCTTTCCACCTTCCAGACCCGGAAGCCCTGCCGCCGCCCGAGAGCGTTATGGGAGCCGTCAAGAGTGCCGCCGTGGACTATTTCGCGCGCGCCCTGCAAACGGGCCGGAACCTGAAACGGTGACGCCGCAAGAAGCCAAGGCCCGGCTTCGAGCTGCCCGGGGACATCCGGGCGGGCGGCTACGCCAGCGCGTTCGCCTACGGGCGGGACGGCCGCGAGGTATCTCAGCAAGCGGTGGCGCTGGCGCAGATCCTTCTTGACGCCGGCGAGCCCGAGGCCGAACTCGCGCCGATGCTGGCCGTCCTGGACGCCGTGAGGGGCCAGATCCGCGATGCTTGACGGGGAAAAGCCATCGGCGTAGGGTGTTCATCGGATTCGAGAGGATCCCCCAAGGTAGAAGTTGGGACAAATGAACAAGAATCAAATTGGACGGATCGTTTCTGCTGCGGGTGACTTGTCGCCCACTTCTACCAGCGGGAGCGGTCCGTCCTTTTTGGAGTGAAGGCATGAGCAAGACGGCAACGGCGCAGACGGTGAACTTGGTGGCGCGGACGGCAAGGGGCGGAATCGTGTACGGGGCGGCGCAGATGGCGGCCCACGTGTACGACCACGCCAAGGGCGGCAAGGATTCGGTTTGGTTGGTCTGGATGGATGCGGACCGGCGCCTATGGGATCGAGCGCCACACTGCATCCAGGATCGGCCCTCCACGGCGGCAGGGCTTCACGCCAGGGTGCGGAACGCGGTCAAGCGCAACAGGCAGCAGGAGGGGCTAGGCTGCTATGCCGTGGTGCATTACCGCCCCAATGCCGGCGCTGGCGCAGACGCGGCGGACAAGACCGTCGCGGATTGGCTCGCCAGTGGGTACAGCGTCCACAACTATCTCCCCGACTACATGCTCACGGAAAAGGCGGACCTGTTTCTCGATAGAGGATTCGATAGGCTGTTCTTCGTCGATTACATAGTGCTCCGGCCGGATGGTGGCTTCACTTCCATGCGGGAGTCCGGCATTGTAGAGATGGACGGCGGAGAACGGCCGTAGGGCAAGCCATGAAGAAGCCGAGAAAGAAGAAGGGCGCGGCTCCAGCCCGTCCACAGGCGCCAGGGCGGGGGGGGCTTCAGCATCAGCGTTGCGCCGAACTGCTGGCCCGGGAAGCCGTCCGCCAGGTTATGAAGGCCCGCTACGGGGTGGACGTGGAAGAGCGGATCCGGCCGGACGGAAAAATCGGGCTGGTGATTCGCAAGGATGGCGGGAGCGGCTAAGGCGGGCACCGCCTCGAGTCCGCACCTGAGCCACCGAGCAAGTGCCAGGGGGGGGCGTCGGGGCAGGGGCGCTTGGCCACCCTTAGGGCAGAGACTCGGTATATGGCCGGTTTCGGTTATAGCCTGTAACGGACCATTACACCCCTGTCATTCTGGCACTTGCTAGCAGTGTACGCTAGCAGTTAGCGGTATTTACATGGGGCAAAAACCGCCAAAAGCCTTTATTCATAGTATTAGAA
>CAZBHA010000115.1:0-2113 GCA_964491675.1 uncultured archaeon | reverse complement strand
TTTCTAAAAAATACTTTTTTAAACTAAAATAACCTTAATTAATATAGTAGTGGTTGATTGACTAACCCTTTTTCGTAAAGGGAGGAAAGTCCGCTCACTTGTTGCTCGCAAGAGTAACATCCCAGCCTGTAGTGGGCAAATCCGAGAGGATGGGTGACTCAGCAGAAACGAGGCCTTTAATAAAGGCCTGCGAAAAGTACTTGCTTTGCAAGTATGCTTCGTAACCCTTTTAGTAGGGATGAAACGGGGGTCAGAGTGCAACCTTAATTGGGCTTAGATTAATGTCAACCTGCAGAGGGGCTTTCCCTTCAATTGCAGAACAAAAAGCGGCTTATTTTCCACTGCTAGAATTTTTTTAAAAAAAATAAAAAAGTGAAAAAAATGTTTAGAAAAAGAAAAAACTCTCCAATATTTTCAGAACTAATTGAATCAAATTTAAAACAAAATCAAAAACCACTTGCACTTGATCCAACCACAAAAAAAAATATTAGACTTTATGTAATAAAAAATAAAGCAACAGTTCAACAACAAGCAATAAGATTACTTGGACCAACCGCAGCAAAAATGACTGAAAAAGAACTAATTACATTTCACACTTTACAAGTAGGCAATAATATAAAAACAAATAATTTTCCAACAGCTCAACTAACACAATAATAATTTAATCAAATAACAATTCTTTTTAAACAAATAACTATTTTATTTATTTATGAAAGAACTCAACCCTTTATTTGTTTTAAATAATAAAACATTTAGAGAAACAATTTTTTTTGAAAAGAATAAAGTTTTTTTGATTCTTTTTCTTTCAATATTTTCAACAGCAATTTACACTAGTTTTCCTTTAATTACTCAATTTTATATAAGGTATTTGTACAATTTAGGAAATTTAGATGAACTTTTACTATACACTATATTATTCACAATAATTTATATAATAAAATTAATTATAGATATAAAAGTAGAAAAATTTGAAATAAAATTTTTCTTAATACTTGAAAGAAACATAAAACAAAAAATAGTAAAAAAATATTCAAAAGACTTAAATGAACTTTTAAAATTAAAAAA
The DNA here is from genome assembly GCA_964491675.1 of uncultured archaeon. Taxonomy (GTDB): domain Archaea; phylum Iainarchaeota; class Iainarchaeia; order Iainarchaeales; family JAAZKV01; genus JABIDZ01. The sequence continues at coordinate 1,048 of CAZBHA010000115.1, read as the reverse complement.
ATATTTATTCACAAAAGACCTAGGCCTATTTATTTTATTAACAAAAACAATTTATAGAAATATTTTAGATTTTACAAAAATATTAATTATTGGAGTAATAATATTTTTCTATGATATTAATTTGTTTTATTACTTTTTAATTTCAATACCTTTCTTTTTTGTTTTTTATTTTTTAATAAAAAGAGATTTGTTAAAAAGAAAAGATACAAAAAAAGCAAAATTTGAATCAGATTTTGCAATTTTATTAAATAAATTAACAAAATTAAATCCACGAAGTGCAAAAATTATTGGGTTTGTTAATTTAAAGAGAGATTGTGAAAAAAAAATAATTACTCGTACAAGTCATATTAAAACAACACACATTGTAAACAGTTTTGTTAATTTTTATAGATTATTTTACCTTGCATATTTTGGAGTTTTAATTTTAACAAATAATATAAGTATTGCAGGTTTAATTGTTGGACTGCTTTTTTTAACAATGTTAATGCGAGCAATAACAAACATACTAAAATCAGTGCCTTTTTATAGCATATGCTCAAATTCTTTTTTTAAGATAACTTCATTAATGAAAGGTGATAATAATTAACAGATTTGAAAAAAATAATTTAGGATTAATTATTTCAATAATAATTTCAATTTTAGTTATTTTTGGAGTAATTTATATTTTATTTTTTAGTATAAATGAAAAACCACAATATACTTTTGATTATAACAAATTATATTATTCTAGTGAGAACATAGAAATTTTTATTCTCCCTAATCAAAAAGCTATTGATAAAGTAATAGATTCAATTAATTCTGCAGAAAGCGAAGTTCACTGTGCTTTGCGTGCACTTAACTATGAAGAACTTGAAAACGCATTTATTGAAAAAGAAAAAACTGCAAAAGTTAGACTTATTATCAATGCTGATTATTTAGGAAATAAAAGAATTTATTTACCTTTTGTGAAGTTTGAAGATAGAAATACTTCTTCAGAAGCAGGAATGATGCATAACAATTATTGTATAATTGACGGAAAAACTGTTATTACTGGAAGTCTTATTTTTAA
>CAZBHA010000114.1:0-2118 GCA_964491675.1 uncultured archaeon | reverse complement strand
AAACATTGATTCTTTTATTAGCACAATACCAAAACCAATTCTTGGAATAACAAAAACTAATGGAGAAAAAACAAAAAAAATGATTTTCATTTCATTTAATCCAATTTATGTTGATTTTAAACAAGAAGATTTTATAAGAAAGGTAGATAATGAAATTAAAAAAAGTTATAATGAAATTGATAATATTATTGAACTTGCTAAATCTTCTGGAATAAAATTACAAGACACTACCACAGCAAGCGAAGAAGATTATGCTCCAATTTTATCTGATCCAATGACTGCTAGATTATTAATGAGTGGATTAAGACAAAATTCTTTAGAACTAATGAGTTTGCCAAATAAAAAAAATGATAAAGAAGAAAAAACAATACAAATTGGACTAAACAAAAAAAGAGAAATAATTAAAGAAGAATCAAAAAGTTTTTATCGAAGTATTGTTATTGGAGAAAATAAAATAAGTATTAATTATTCATTATATATATTAAATGAAAATTTATTATTAGATAATAATGCAACAATAATAATTGATGATACTAATTATTTTTCTGGACTTGGAAATGCATCACAAAATGAACTGAAACTAAAAGAAAATTTGATTGAATATGAGCCATCTGGTTTTCCTATTAAAAAGTTTGAAGCAAAAAAAGACATAAAAGTTTCTCTTAAAAGTTGTAATTTAGATTTAATCTTAAATCTATTTAAAACTGCAGATAAAGATCTTGAAAAATTAATTGAAAATAGTGAGGAAATAAAAAATACTCCAAAAGAGACTATCCAAAATATTAGTGAATTTAAAAATTTAAATGATTTTCAAAAATTAAAACTTGAAAGAATGTTAAATATCTTTGATAAGAATTTTGAAAACTTTTTTGGTGAGCAATTTGACACAACCCAGTTGACCAAAAAATGGTCTGAAAATTTAGGAAGAGCATCAATAATTGATACTAGTAAATTAAACGAAATGGAAAAAATAATCTTTATTGATTATTTATTAAAATCAATAAAAGATAAAAATGAACAAACAGAAAATGTGATAATTACTATTCCAAAAATTGATAATATAATTGAACTAGAAAAAACAAAATTTTTAGAACAAATTTCTTTTCTTGAAAATAAAGGATTTGGTTTTTTATTTGGGTCAAACAAATTGCCTTTTGAAATGAATCAATTAATAAATACAAAAATAACTGTAGTTAAGGCAAATGATGTTGCAATTATTACTAGTGGAAATAGAAATTATAGAGTTAACTTACGACCTAATTTAAGTGGAAATATATTATTAGAATAAAAATTTAAAACTAAAACAAAAAAATTAATATTATCAAAGTGAAAACAACTATTATTTTTTACTTCTTTCTATCATATCTTTAACTTGAGAAATTGTTGTAAATTCTAAAGGATTAATTGTGTCAATAACATATTTTAATTCTTTTAAATCTGCTTTAGTAACATTGTTTGTTTGTAGTTCAGAAATTTGAGCTTCTAAAAGTTCAATTTTCTTTTTTAATTGTTCAACATCTTCTGAATTTGCCCCACCACTTTGTTCCTCTCTAGGTGAATTTATTCTTTCTTCCAAATTTTTTATTTTTTTATTTAAAACAATTAAATTTCTACCTAAAATCTTTTCATTTCTAACAATATATTTTATTTTTTGAGTAATTAACAAAATACTTGAATTTAATGCCCTAATATCCCCAACAATTCCACCTTGAACTGGTGCTCCCCCTCTTTGTGGGATTGGAGATTGATTTTGATTGGGTCTATCTCTACGCGGCATAAAATCACTTATAAATATGGCATTAGCTACAATAAAAAGGTTATTGATACTTAAAAGATTATTGTATGAGCGTAGAAAAAATAATAGTTACTTTACTTGATGTTGATTATCAAACAATAGATGAAAAATCTGTAATTAAATTATTTGTAAAAGATAAAAATCAAAGTTATTGGATAATTGATAAAAAATTTAAGCCGTATTTATACATAACAGTAAGTGGGGGTGAAATTGACAAAAAAGAAATGATAAAAACTTTAAAAGAAAAAAAATTTTTTGACAAAGAAGAGTATAAAATTAATGAAATAGAAGATACTCTAAAAAAGAAAAATAATGCATTTTTA
>CAZBHA010000113.1:0-2223 GCA_964491675.1 uncultured archaeon | reverse complement strand
CCATCACGTTGGACACGCTCGCCCCCCAGGCCTCCAGCCGGACCTGCGCGCCAACCTTCTCCCCCATCCGAGGCGCCGCCGGCAACAGCGTCAAGCCGGACGGCACGACGGTGTCGTGGAATGCCAGCCGCAGGTTGTCCAAAGACAAATACTTGCTCGAATATCCGGCGGCAATGACATGCATCGCATAAAACACATTTTCGTCCGCCGCAGCCGGCGGGGGGAGGGTTGCCCGATATGGAATCCACGCATTGTTGGTAAATCCAACGTATTCATTGGACACTCCCGGAAAATTGACCTGGTCGCCAACACCCCACGCGGCATTGGTTTTGAGGATGGGAATCACTTGGTCGATAGGATCGCCGACATCCGAGTGCCGGGTCAGCAAGGAAACCGTGGCACAACCCTTGCCGCGGGTCGCCAATGCGTTGCGCGCGGACATGCGGGATTCTTGGCCCAGCGACTTGTTGCGCATGTCAATCCGACAGTAATTGCTGAACACCTCCCATACCGGCGGACTGGCGCTCATCCCGTTCGTCTCCCAATACGTCTTGAAAGCGCTCCCGGTAAAATCGTCTTCGCCGATTCCCGGCTCCATTTCCAGAAACACCAGGTTCGTGATGGATTCCCCCAAACTCAAATTCGTCTGTATTGCGTCCGCCCGCCATCCGAACGCCGTGCCCGCCAATTCCGTTTCCACTTCGTTTTCGTCGACGTGCTCCCCCTGCAAGGCCGTCGTCAGCGTAAGCCCATGGCCGTCCGCAACCAGGTTTGTCGTCCGGGCGCTCGCGGAAAACAGGGCCTCCACTCCGATGGTTGCGTATCCCACCGTCGTTGTGGTCTGGACGTTCAATACGACCGGAATTTCAAAGAATTGCCCCTCGTTTGCTCCCGCGCGGCTGGATGACGCCGCAGCCCACGTAAACGCGCTTGCATATCCGGAATAGTCGCCATCCGCCACGTATGGCCCGTTGCCGACGGCAGACCATGTCTGTTCGCCGGCCAATGCATAGGTTGCCACCGCATGCTCCTCGACGTTCGCGCCGTTCACCAGCCGCAAATCGCCCGCGGCATAACCGCCCTCCAGGGCCGCCGTCAAATCCACCACATGGAACGAGACTCCGTGGTACAGATAGTTGGTGAATTCCACCGCCCCGCCCAGCAGGTTGGTCAAGGTTTCCCCGCCGGATTCGGCCTCCAACCGCCAGCCCGCCTGCATGAGGCGGCCGCTCGGCGCCGCCAGTTCCACCCAGTTGGTTGCGATTTCGTTGATCCAGATCCCGCCGATGCCGTCCGTCTGGGCGTCCTGCCAATCCGCATCGGTAGGCCCGGGGTGATATACCGGGCTGTTGGTAGGGCGCCCCGAAACCGACGAGAACACCGCCTCGACCCGGAACCGATTGGTCTCCCCGGCTTCCAGCGGCCCGATCCCGCTTGTCGTGCGCCAGGTCTCCGTGCCGTCGACGTTCGTCAACGCATGCTCCACTTCATCGCCGCGCGATTTCCGCTCCTGCACCAGCTTAACCGTCAGGTTGGTCACGTCCGCGGGCGGACGCCGCTCCAAATCGACCGCCACGTGCGGATCGTCGTTGAAACTCGACACCCACGTTCCGGCCGGCCATTCCGTCAGCGTTTCCGTGTCCCCGTCCCATTCCACGTAGCGGAAGTTGCCCGCCTCCACCGTCGTCATGAACCGCACCCGCAACGCGCCGACGTGAAGGTATTGCCCGCTGTACCCCCCCGCAACCGCCCGGAATCCAAGCCGCACGTTCCGGCTGTTTTCCAGCCCCGCCCGATACCCCCGGACCTCGTTGGTCCGCCACGTCTGGTTGGTCGCCGCGACATCGTAGCGCGCCACCGGATCGCCAATGTCGAAAGAGCTCGCCCAATCGTTGGTCGTCCCGACCAACTGCACATAGTCGTTTTTGGCCGCCTCCTGGTTCAAAATCTCCACCTCGGCGATGAAATTGCCAAGAGGCAACTCCGGCAACTGTCCATAGGGCGAAATCGTCCCGACAAGGCCCAGCGCCTGGTTGCGCATGTCGGCGCGAAACACGTCGGCCGTTCGCCCACCCAGATTGGTTTGCGCCAGGGTTTCCCATGCAACTTGATTGGCGGGATCGGGATACCACATCTGCGGGATCCCCGTCGCCGCTTCGCAGCGGTAAGCAATTTCGCCGTTCGCGTCGGCCACCAGCCCGCGGCCCACGTACACGTTGTCCA
>CAZBHA010000112.1:0-2250 GCA_964491675.1 uncultured archaeon | reverse complement strand
CAACTGCAAGTTCAACTACTTCAAGCGAAGTTTTTCTATTATCATAAAAATGCATTAATTCTTCAATTAAAGCTTTAGTTTCTATTCTACTTTCAGCATTACAAATACTTTTTAGTTCATCTAAAGTTAGCGGTTTAGGCGACATGAAAAGTGCTGCTTCAATAATTTTTTCTTTTTCCCACCTATCCATATTACAATTCAAAGTATTTACAACTTTAAAAATCTTACTTATTTTTAATAAAATATTAAAAATTAACAAAACAAGGATTTAAGCCATTTAAAGCATAATTAAAAAAAGTATTATTAGAAAGTAATTTAAAGACAAAAAGGCTTAATTTTAATAGGTGATATAAAAATGGTTTACGAACATACAAATTCAAAAGGAAAAAAATACTTTTTACATGGAAAAGGCAGATTATTTTACTTTGCAGGAACTCAAAAAGAAAATGCAATTGATTTACCAGAAGGTTTTAATGTAGTTGAAAATCAAACAACTGGACTTCCAATGCTAAAGAAAAAAGAATAATTAATTATATAAAATTTTTAGCACAAATTTTATTATTTAAAAAATAATTTAAATTTTTAAAAATTGTATATTTAAATATTTAAAGTAACTTAATATTCATAGGAGATATTATGCCACACAAATTAGCAAGAGTTGAAGAATCAAAAAGACAAAAAAGATATATTGTGCCGGGCACTTATGAAAATACAATAAAAATAATGCAAAGAAAAAATCATATTAATGCATTATCATTAATGAAACGTGCCAAAAGAGGAATGGCCGTTATAGAACGAAAATTTGCACATTTAACTCCTGCAGAAATTTCAACCAAACAAGCACTTTTTATCCACAGAGTTGGAAGTCGACTAACTGATGCAGTTATTGATGGAATGTATACTAATGAAAAAAGTAAATTAACTGGCGTTGAAATTTTTGAGAAAAAACCAGTTAAAGAAAGGTTAAGAATTTGGAATAATGAATTTGATAAAGTAATTGACACTTTAGTTCGTTTACCTGATGTTGCTAAAAGAAGAAGAACCGTAAACTATGTAGATGGAGTTACAAATTATTTTCAATTACCTCAAAGGTTATTTAAAACAAGAGAAAATCATTGGGAATTTTTTAGACAAATAGAACAAAATTTAATTGATAAAAAAATTAATCCAAATCAAAACTTTAATGAAAAAGTAAATGAAATAATTACAAAAAATAAACCTGGAAAAACCTCAAAAGCCAAAGCACTTGATGTTTGCATTGCAGCATCAATTTATGCAGATTTAATGAGTAAAGGAGAACATACTTGGATGGGACATTATATTGAGGCAATGACTATTGCATATGAAAAATTAAAAACAAATCACACAAGCATAATAGATTCAATAACTGAATTAAAATAAGGTTTTTTCACTAAAACTAATTATTTAAATACTTTTAACACAACATATAATTACTAGGTTTTTAATTAAAATTAGGGGGCATAAAAATGACAGAAGAAAAAGGACAATTTGATAAATTATTTAGAGAGGATAAGAGTGCTTGGGAATTACTTGAAAAAAAAGAAATTAAAATTGCATTTGAACTTAGCGAAAAATATAAAGAATTTAGAGAAGCAGCAAAAACTGAAAGAGATGTAGTAAATTTTGTTGAAAAAATTGCTAAAAAAAATGGATTTATAGAATTAGAAAAAGCTACTTCAACTACTAAAAAAATTTATGCTCTAAACCACAAAAAAAATATTCTTTTAATAAACCTAGAAAATGGAAAACTAAAAGATGGCCTAAAATTAATAGGATCGCATATTGATGTTTTACGCTTAGACCTTAAATTAAATCCAATTTATGATGCTGAAACATTTGCAATGATAAATTTACACTACTACGGCGGAATAAAAAAATATCACTGGTTAAATTTACCAATGTCGCTGGAAGGAGTAGTATTTGATAAAACTGGAAAAGAAATAAAAATTTCTATTGGAAATAAAGATGATGAACCAGTTTTTGTAATAAGTGATCTTTTACCACACTTAGAAGACAGGGGAGAAGAAGCAAAAAAAGCTAGTCAAATAATACCTGGAGAAGCAATGGATGCAATTGGAGCAAGTATTCCAGTAGATGATAAAAAAACAAAAGAAAAAGTAAAAGCAAATTTTTTAAAAGCAATAAATGAAAAATATGGAATAACTGAAACTGATTTTGTAAGTGCTGATCTTGCACTTTACCCTGCAATAAAACAAAGAGATGTTGGAA
>CAZBHA010000111.1:0-2287 GCA_964491675.1 uncultured archaeon | reverse complement strand
TCTATCTAAAGTTAATCTATATTTAATTACATTTAAAAAAACTTTTTTAGATTGTTTGTCTTCAAGAAGATTAAAACAATTCTTTATTTTTTTCTTATTCAAAAAAAAAGTATTTATTGGATTATTCCAAGCAAGGATATTAAACTGATTAGAATAAATAGTAGAAAAAAACAAATGGCTCCAAACATTAACAAAACCATATTTTTTCAACTGTTTTTTAATTTCTTCATCATACAAAGAAGTAATAATTATTTGAACATCTTTTCCATACTTTTTTAACAAAACACTCAAAGATAAAACAATTATCCCGTTGATTTTTTTTTCATATTTCTGTTTGTCATTATCGCAAAAAGCTAAAATATTTATTTTATTCTTTTTACATAAATTAATATAAACTAAACCCATCTTGGCTGCACCAAACAAGACAACTGGTTTTTTAAAATCAAATTTTGGATTTTTAAGCAGTATTTTTTTTTTAAAGTAACTAACCGGCTTCGATAATATCTAATTCTTTATCCAAAATAGACATATTAGTTATTAAACTACATCCCTCCAATAACTAACAAAAGTCTTTCTATTTTTATTTAGAGTAATTTTTTTGTCAGTGTAAAAGGAATCATTAATAAAATGAGTTGAAGAAATTTCTTCCATAATTCCACCATTTCTAGCAGCAAAACTATGTTTAACCCCTGGTTTTATTGTGATAACATCACCTGGTCCATATACATGTTTTTTCTTGTCCAAAGTAACCTCAAATTTTCCATACAAAATATGAAAAGTTTCTTCTTTTTGTTTATGATATTGAATTGGATGAAATTGACCAGGAAAAGTAATCAAAAGTTTTTTACAATAATCTCTATTCACACAAGTAATCATACATAAACCAAATTTATTAAATTTATCAATTCCATAATGATGAGAAATCTCTAAATCAACTCTATTTGGAAAAATAACATTAGCTTTTTCAAGAAGTTTATCTATTTTTTTAACTATTTCATATATCTTTTCTCTATTATCTTCAACTTTAACATCAATTACTGGTCCATTTTTCTTTATATCTTCCTTGGCATAATAATTTTTATATTTAGACATATCATTAGCAACCAACTGGCCTGGTTGATTTGGAAAAGCAAAAAAAACATTTTTAATATCAACTAGGTCGCCTTTTTTAACCTGTTCTTTTACAAATACTCCACGCTGAAATTGTCTAATATCCGTCATTTCTTTTTCACTATGAGGCGCTCTTTTTTCAATTAAACCACCCATAATTAAAGCTTCCTGAGCCGCCTTTAACCAATTCTCAATTTGTTCTGGAGTAGAGGAATAAGCATTTAATTCATATTTATCAGTTTTTATTCCCACATGTCTTTCTAATATTTGAGCCCCTTTTGCCAATGCTATTTGAACCGGCAAAAAATCATCTGGTTCTTCATGAGTTGAAAATCCTACCGATACATTAAGATATCTATTTTTAAAAAAAGTGATCTGATTTAATTGAAGATTTTCTTTAATTGTTGGATATTCACCGACGCAATGCATAATCGCAAAATTTTTATCTCTATGAATAAAAAAAGAAACTATTTTATCAATTTCTTCCAATTCAGCTCCACCGGTAGAAATTATTACCGGTTTATCTGTTTGAGCAATTCTTTCTAACAATGGCCAATCATTAAAAGAACAGCTAGCCACTTTAATTATTGAATAATCTTGTTTTTCTACTAAATCAACCGATTTTTCATCAAAAGGAGTACACATTGTAATAAATCCCAATTTTTCCGCTTCATTTTTAAGTTTTAAAAAATCACTCGGCTCAAGATAGGTTTCAGAAAAACGTTTAACATATTTAATATCCATTCGATCTTTATAATCTGGATGAATAAAAGATCCACAAATATCTCTATATTGAAATTTAAAAGCAAAGTTAAAATCAAATTTACTTGTCACCTTATGAAATTCTCTTATTATTTTTAAACCATGATCAACATCACCCATATGATTGTTAGCCATTTCTAAAATAAATAATGGCTTTGAAGTCAAAACAACCGGTTCAAATATTTCTTTAAGGTTTTTTTTCATAAATTATTTTCTCAAACTAATAATTTCTTTATACCACTCATAAATTCTTTCTGCCGTAGTTTTTACACTCTCATTATTTTTCCAACCCATTTTTTTGACTTTCTCATAACTCAAAGATTGGTAGGGGATTTCATTTTTAGCAATATTTAAAACCTTGTAGGGAACTTTCATTTTTAATGATTTTTCAATTTCTTCAATTAATCCAATCACC
>CAZBHA010000110.1:0-2334 GCA_964491675.1 uncultured archaeon | reverse complement strand
TTCAGAGGATAGTAATTTTGTTTGGACACCAAGTTGTTTAGATCAAAATGTAGCAATTTATTCGTGGACTACTAGTGAATGGTCAAATTGTGTTGATATTAATTGTGATGGTAATGGAGTAAAAACAAGAAGTGTTAATTGCATTTCAACGCAAGGTGGAATTGTTAATGATTCTTTTTGTACAACTCAAAAACCTCTAAATTCGGTTGGATGCAGTAGTATATTTTGTAATGAAACACAATTTAATTCAAATACTAATGGAAGTAGTGGTTCAAATACTTCAAGTGGAAGTTCAACTACTTCAACTAGCACTACAACAACTTCTTCAACTACTCCAACAACTTCAAAAGCAACAACAGAAACAGTTTTTCAAGATACTCAAAAAGTAACTTATAACTCAGAAGTTTTAGCTGATGTTTTAAGTGAAATGACCACTGATGAAGGTAACCCTTTGTTCACAGAAAGTGAAATAGAAGAAATATTAGAAAATTCAGAAAATTATGAATTTGAAATTGCAACAAAAGTAGAAGAAACAACTGATAGTGAAGGAAATGTAAGTTACAAAACAACAGTAACAACAACAATAAAAAATTCTAATAACAAAGATCAAAAAGATATAGTATTAGTAATTGAAGTTCCTAAAGAAGTAGCACTAAGTGCAGCTCAAATAAGTTCAGGAACACAATTTAGCATACTAAAAGACGATCCAATCTTAGAGTTTAGAATACCTTTGTTAAAAACAGGAGAAACTTATAACTTAATTTATCAAATAACTGATACAAATGCTCCTGATTTAAATGGAGTAAGTTTCAACGATCCAGCAGTAAAAAGTACAACAGAAGTTGAAAGTACACAAATAAAAGATGCTAATATTATTACAGAAAATAATAATGATTCTAATATAATTAGTGAAGATAAAGTAGAAAATAATTCTATAAATAAACTAGAATTTGGTATTTGGTTAACAGCATTAAGTTTAGTAATTTTTTTAATAATTACAACCGTATATTACAAAAAAGATAATATAAAAAAAATGCTAAAATTATAATTAAATAAACTTTTGAAAATTATGATTTTATTTTAATAAAAATTTATTTTTTTAAAATTTTAACACATTTTTTAAAAAAATAGATTTAAATAACTAATCCTAGTGAATTAATTAAAGGTGTTGGCTTTTTGAAACAAGAATTTAATTTAAATATGCTTGCGGGTGCAAAGCAAAAAGGACGAATTAACATTAATACGCTTAAATCTATAGGTTTAGCTCTTTTTTTAGTAGTTTTAATATTTTTGGCTGGGCCAGCTACAGCTTTTGGAATAAATAATTGGGTAATTCCAGCAAGTAATTATTTACTTGAAAATGATTATGCAACAGTAACTCTTGAAGTTAACAAAGTTGCTAATGAAGTAATTAATTCAGTTCAATTACAAGTTCAAAAAAATGGTGTTTATTTTGCAACATTTGATGGAAATTGTGATTCTGCTTACACTAGTGAAAATTATGGTTACGGATATGGGTATGGGTACGGATATGGATTTAATTTACTTGGCCCAATGTTTTGTGATTTTAATGTAGGTCCAATTTTAGAAAATGGAAATTATACTGGAAGTTTATTAATTAATGGAAATAATGTGGGAGATAATAATTTATTTTTAATAGAAGAAATAGTTGATCAAAATGAAGTTATAAGTGAAAATGCAGAAATTACTGGTTATGCTGTTGATGCGAATTTTTTAAGTATTTTAAGCGGAAAATATTACTTAGAAATTGATTCAAATACGTCTACTACTAATTCCACAGCAAATTTTAGAACAACTGGAATTTATTATAATATTACTTCAAATGCTAATAATGGTGATTTTAATTTAGAATTAGTTTTTTCTTATCCTGATGTTGATAATGATGGGATTTTAGATAATACTCCAATTAGAGAAACTGATCTTGAAGTATTTTACTTTGACACTTTATTAGGAGATTGGGTAAATATTCCAATTGCAATTGCTGATTATACTAATAATACATTAACAGTTTATGTTGATCATTTAACAGAATTTACTTTAATGGGAAGTGGAACTTATAATGCTCCGTTTGAAATAACTACTTGTGTTGAACTTCAACAAATGAAAGTTCATTTTATTGCAATAGGAGGAAGTGCCATGCATAATCTTGCGTTAGCACTTCATAAAAAAGGGTATAAGGTTACAGGCTCAGATGATGAGATATTTGAACCAGCGTTGACAAGACTAAAAAATGCGGATATTTTACCTGAGACAACTGGTTGGTTTCCCGATAAAATTACGGATGACATTGATGCCATTATCCTTGGAATGCAT
>CAZBHA010000109.1:0-2371 GCA_964491675.1 uncultured archaeon | reverse complement strand
AATCTTTTATCAACCCATTAGTGTTTAATTCAACAAAATCATTAATTTCTTTTGATGCTAACATTGGATTAGAATAATTAAGTGTTTTTACTCCACCATAAAAATAATTTTTAATATTATTTTCAAATTCAGTGTTTAATTTAAAATCAACTGCAGGCCAAAGCATATTTGTAATTATTAAATTATAATCTTCTTGAATTATTAAATCATTAAATGTTTTTGCAAATGCAGCGTGTCTTTCTTGTGAATCAGTAGGATAATATAAAACACTCTCAAATTCTTTTGCAGTATTGTCTTTTGCCCCTTCATAAACCATTCCCATTGCGGAGAATATACTAAAGGGAGAAAAAAAACTGTTTTCTGCCGAATCAATTTCTTTATAAAAATCAAGTGCAAAAGTATTATTTGCATTAGATAAATCTTGCATTCCAGAGTTAGTTACTAAACTATCATCAAGTTTACTAAATACTAATAAATTAGCATTAATACTAGAATCGTCATTTTTTTGAGTGCACCCAAAAAAAGCACTAAACAATAAAAAAGAACATAATAAAACAAATAATTTACTTATATTTTTCATCAAATCACTATTAATTCATATTCAAAGAAGTATAAATAGTCCGCTATATTCTTAGGTTAAAATTAAACTAGCTTTATTAATTTAATTTTTTTATAGAGGTATATTTTTAATTACTATAGTGCTATAGTAATGTATGCAAATAACTACTATTCAATTACAAAAACCTACAAAAGAAATTTTGAATAAATTAAAAGAAAATTATTCTGTTAGTACTTATGACGAAGTTATAACAACACTTATAAAACGCAAAGAAAAATCAATGTATGGGGTTTTAAAAAATGCAAATATTTCAACAAAACAATTCATTAAAGAAGTCAGAAAAGATAGACGAAAAGATGATTTCTAATTTTTTATTAGATAGTTGTATTTGGATAGGATATTTTACTGGAGACACTCCAAAAACAAGAGAAATAATTGAATCTAACAATAATAAATTTACTTCAGTTTTAACAATTTTTGAAATTTCTAGTAAACTTAGTCAAAAAAATATCCCTAAACCAATAATAAAAAATATTATTGAAACAATAGAAAACAATAGCATACTGTTAAATATAAACTTAAAAATTTCAAAAAAAGCTAGTGAGAATAGTAAAAAATATGGGCTTTTTGCAATTGATAGCTTGTTATTTACTACTTCAGAACTAGAAGGACTTATTTTTGTTACTGCAGACAAACATTTTTTTAAAACACCAAATACTTTGTTGATTTAAACAAAAAAGCAAGCTTTTTAAACCTTCAAGTATGAAATATTATTGAGGCGGCCATGCCGCGAGGGTAACACCTGGACCCATTCCGAACCCAGAAGTTAAGTCTCGCAGGGAATGGTACGGTACTGCTCTTTGTAGTGGAACCTGCTGTACGCTGCCTTACTTTTTGTAAAAAAACTCTTTTTATCAAATTTTTTAAGTAAAAGCAATTATTTTTAATTTAAACAAACTATTATATCTTTTATATGGCTGAAAAATATACAATCCAAACTTTTCAAATTCCTGAAGTTTTAGCAGGAAAACAAAGTGTTGCAAAATATATTCGAATTAAACGCGGCGAAATTTTTGTTGGTCAAATAAAATATGAAATGGTTGGTGGAACGGTTAAGGTTTGGAATAGAAATGTTGGCACTGATTCAGATCAAAGAAAAATTGAAAACCAGCTTTTTTCAAACAACTCTTTTAATCAAGATAAGCGAACTGTTGGCGAAGAACTATTAATTCAAGCAATTACAAGAGAAAAAGCACTTGGAATTGAAACACCAAGAGGAACAGCATCTTCTTTAAAAGCAATGAAAAGAACAGGTAAAAAATTTGGAATTTATTTTGGACGGATGGTTCCAAAAGGATTAAAACCAGTTATAGGCATTAAACCTTTAAGAAGAAGGGGAAGATAAGTTGAATTATTTGTTAACTAATATTAGAAAAAGTAGAGAAGAAATTATTCAACTTGAAGAGCTATTGTATAATTATTATTCAGAAATTAGTGGAATATATAACAATCCTAAAAATCTTGCCCTTGCAAAAAAAGAAGCAAGAAGTGAAAAATTTGCTATTGCATTAAACCGCGGAATAATAATTGGATTTGTTAAAATTGAAAAAGAAGATATTTCAACATATTATCTGCGACCAGAATTTAAAGATGAAACTATTTTTAAAGAATTAATAAAATTTGCTGAAAATAAAATAAAAGAAAATAAATTCAAAAAACCTACTTTTAAAATTAAAATTACTAAAAAAATAAATCCAAAAGAAATTAAAAAAAACAAAAAAATAAAAAATATTAAAAAATCAAAAAATATTA
>CAZBHA010000108.1:0-2438 GCA_964491675.1 uncultured archaeon | reverse complement strand
GTATTACTGATAAGGTTACAAAAACCCTTGTTAAAAAATTAAAAAATGGAATTTATTTATCAAGGGATACTCCTAGTAAAACTTTGATTAAACGACTTGGAAAAAATATTACTAAAAATATTTTATTTATTGATTGTATTAGTGTTAAAAAAGATCTTGATGTTAGAAAAAAAGATGTTAAAATGCAAAAAGGAGTTTCTTTACCTGAAGTTGCATATGTTGTTTTTCAAAAAATATTAGGGACTAAAAAATATAAATTTGTTCATTTTGATTCTTTACAAGTTCTTTTTGATTGTTTTAGTGAATTAGAGGCTACTGAATTTTTAAATTTTTTAATAAAAAAGTTAGCTGAACTTGATATTATTTTTGTTGCAAGCACTCTTGAATTACCTAAGGATGATTTGGTCTTAAAAAAAGTTTTTAAAATTTTTAAACATAAAATTTATTTAGGATTTTAATTTTTATATAATTAATTCTAATTTTTTTTAGGTTTAATTTTTTTAATTAATTTATTTTTTTAAAATAATCTTATTTTATATATTAATTTGAATACTTATTATTATATGGTTAAGTTTAAACGACAAATAATACGCGAAAAAACTAGTAAATTAAGTGTTGAAAATCATTTTAAAAATGCAAAAAGATTACTGCCTTTTGCAGTGAATGGTTCGCTTGAAATTTGGTCAAGAAATCCTATTATGAGCAAAAATAGAAGTTTAGTTAGAATTATTAAAAAAGTTGAAAAAAAAGGTGTTCAGACTGGTAGAATTGGAATTGCATTTGATAAATATGAAATTGGTAGAAAAATGCCTGCAATTCACTTTGATTTAGTTTATTATCCAAAATTAGAACATATTCATAATTTTAAAGATGCAGTTAAATCAAGACGAAGTTTGGGGCCTGGTGAAAAATTTAAGGGGGCGGTTGGTTCAATTAATTTAAGATTACTTACTAGAGGATATAAAAAAGTATTACATATTGGTTATATTCAAGCTCATTTTAAAACAGGCGTGGAAGTGTCTAGAAGTCTTGCTAGTAAATATGGGGGCTGGAGAAAACATTTGTTAAATACTTTATTTGAAATTGTTGAAACTGAAAAAATAACAAGAATTAATTATTTGGATTTAAATCCTATTGCATTTGGTGAAGAAGAAGCAAAATCAATTAATAATAGATTTGATGAATTTAAAAAAATTGCTGAATCTAATGGTTTTATTGTTCAAAGAAATTTTATATCAAGTTCTACTAGTGCAGAAATAGTTGCAACAAAAGCTTAATAAAACAAAAATAACATGGTTATTTTATAATTGGTGAATTTTTTTGCTTGAACTTGATAAATCAGATATTTTAGTAATTCTTCAAACTCTGGCTAACATGATGATACTTTTAGGAGTAGCATTAATAGTTCCTGCAATCGTTGGTTACTTGTATAATGAATTATTTTTTACTGTTGTGTTTTTGACAGTTGCAATTTTTACAATTATTATTGGTTTTTTATTAAAAAGATCAATCAAACCAAGAAGAGCAATGTTAAAACATGCAATAATTTCTATAGCATTAGGTTGGTTTTTAATTGGAATAATTTCTTCTATTCCTTTTCTTTTTTTAGGACTTTCTCCCCTAGACTCTTTTTTTGAAAGTATTTCAGGTTGGACTGGTACAGGAATAAGTATTTTTTTAGATCTTGAAAGTCTACCTTATTCAATTTTATTTTGGAGAGGTTTAATTCAATGGCTTGGTGGATTTGGAATAGTTGTAATGGCACTTTTAATTTATGAAAGACCAGAAACTGCTCTTAATTTATTTTCTGCAGAAGGAAGAAATGAAGATTTTTTTCCAAACATAAAAAAAATTGCAAGAATGATTGTTTTAATTTATGGATTTTATACAATAATTGGGATTTTGCTTTATCTTTTGGTTGGAATGAATTTATTTGATGCATTAATTCATACTTTTACCGGAATTGCAACTGGTGGATTTTCTACAAAAAATAGTGGAATCGCTTTTTTTGGACCAAGTGCTGCAGTTGTAACAATTTTTTTAATGATCTTGGGAGGAATTAGTTTTGAAGCCCACTATTCTTTACTCACTAGAAAATTCAGTCGTTTTATTAAAAGCCCTGAAGTAAAATTTTATTTTTTAATTTTGCTTGCAGCAACAATTTTAGTTTTTACAAATATTTACTTGCTTGGAAACACAAATTATTTTGAATCTTTTTTTTATGTGCTTTCAGCATTAAGTAGTACTGGTGCAATATATGGTCTTGATATTGCTCAAATGCCTTCTTTAATAATTTTTATTATAATAGTTCTAATGACTTTTGGGGCATCGTATGGTTCAACTACTGGTGCGTTAAAACTTTGGAGAATTTTAATTTTATTTCAAGTAATAAGAAGAGAAATACATAAAGCTTTTTTACCACAAAAAGCAGTAACTCC
>CAZBHA010000107.1:0-2498 GCA_964491675.1 uncultured archaeon | reverse complement strand
ATTAACTGCACTTGCGCCAAAAGACGGAGCAATTAAATTTATTGATGAACACGATGAAGTGTTAGTAAGTGGAATTGGAGGAGCTCAAGGAGGATCAATGGGGGATCTTTGGGGAGTGAAATACCAAGTAACACATGTAAATGGAATAGCACTTGAAATGCTAAGAAAAGGAAAGAAAGAAAAGAGTAAGAGATGATTTTAATGAGTGAAGAAAGAAGAAGTGAAAGACCTTACAAAAGAAGGAATTTTAGAGATGAAAATAATGATGAAAAATATGCAACAAAAGAAGAAGTAAAAAAACCTATTTTTGTAAAAAAACAAAGTCCATTTAAGGATTATAAACTTTTTAACAAATGGAATTTTAACGAAGTTGTAATAAGTGATCCAAGTTTAATGAATTATATTAATTTGGACCCTGTTATCATCCCACATTCTTTTGGAACAAAAAGTCAGAAAAAATTTGGAAAAGCAAATATAAATATTGTTGAAAGATTAATCAATAAAGCGATGAGAAGTGGACAAGGAAAAAGAAAATTATCTGGAAAATATATTAGAGGAAGAAATGGTTGTGGAAAAAAATTACAAGTAATGCAAATAGTAGAAGATGCATTTACTATGGTTGAACAACAAACTAAAAAAAATCCAATTCAAGTTTTAGTAACTGCAGTAGAATTTTCTGCACCAAGAGAAGATGTAACAAGAGTAAAAAAAGGTGGAATAGCTTATACTTTAGCAGTTGATGTTTCTCCAATGAAAAGACTTGATGAAGCAATAAAAAATATTGCACTAGCAGGGTTTGGTAATTCTTATAGAACAAGTATTTCAGCTTCAAAAGCACTTGCTGACGAAATAATTGCAGCTTCAAATAATGATAATAAAAGTGTAGCAATAAAAAGAAGAGACGAAGTTGAAAGAATTGCAAAATCAAGTAGATAGTAGTTAAATTTTATTCAAATTATTAGGTGATCAACAATGGGAAGAAAAGAAGATATGGTAAAACACGTTCAAGCATTAATGGACAATAGAGATAATATTAGAAATATTGGAACAGTAGCACACATTGATCACGGAAAAACTACTTTAAGTGATTCACTAATCGCCGCAGCAGGATTAATTAATTCTGATTTAAGTGGAGAAGCACAAATGATGGATTATGAAGATCAAGAACAAGAAAGAGGAATAACAATTAATGCAGCAAATATATCTTTAACTTATAAATGGGAAAATAAAGATTTTTTAATTAATTTAATTGATACACCCGGACACGTTGATTTTACTGGAGAAGTAATTAGAGCAATGAGAGCTGTTGATGGAGTAATATTAGTTGTTGATGCAGTTGAGGGAGTAATGCCACAAACTGAAACAGTAATTAGACAATCACTAAGAGAATATGTAAGACCTGTTTTATTTATTAACAAAGTTGACAGAATAATTTCTGAACTTAACGCAAGCGAACAACAAATGCAAGAAAAATTCATAAAAGTAATTGCACATGTTAATACTTTAATTGAAAGAAATGCTCCAGATCAATTTAAAGAAAGTTGGAAAGTTTCTATTGAAAAAGGAACTGTTGCATTTGGTTCAGCAATGAGAAAATGGGCAGTAAGTGCACCTTATATTAAAAAATCAGGAGTTACTTTTAAACAAGTTTATCAATATATGAAAGACGGACAACAAGATGAACTAGCAAAAAAATCACCAGTTCACGAAGCAGTACTACAAATGGTAATTGATCATTTGCCTTCTCCAATACAATCTCAAAAATATAGAATTAAAAAAATTTGGGCAGGAGACGAAACAAGTGAAATTGGAAAAGCAATGGAAAATTGTGATTCAAATAAAGACTTATCAATGGTAATAACTGATGTATCAGTTGATCCACACGCAGGAGATGTTGCAACAGGAAGACTTTATTCAGGAATGATAAAACCTGGAGACATGGTTAGAATAATGTCAACTGGACAAGTAATCAAAATTCAAAAACTTGGAGTATACATGAGTGATGACTTCTTAACTATTGAACATGCAAGTGCAGGAAATATTGCTGCAATTGTTGGAGCAAAAGATATTTATTCAGGAGAAACAATTGGAACTACTGAAATAAAACCATTTGAAAGTTTTATGAGTAATGTAAAACCAGTAATGACAATTTCAATTGAAGCAAAAAATCCTAAAGACCTTCCAAAATTAATTGAAGTAATTAAAAGGTTAAGTAAAGAAGATCCTAACTTACAAGCAACAATTAATCAAGAAACTGGAGAACACTTACTTAGTGGAATGGGAGAACTACACTTAGAAGTAAATATTTATAGAATTAAGGTAACAAACAAACTTGATGTTGAAACTTCACCACCAATTGTTGTTTACCATGAAGCATTAAAAAGTGAAAGTGATGTGCTTGAAGCAAAATCACCAAACAAACACAACAAGTTCAAAATAAAAGTTTCAAAACTACCTCAAGAAATATTTGATAAATTAACTGAAGCAAATTTCGAAGG
>CAZBHA010000106.1:0-2562 GCA_964491675.1 uncultured archaeon | reverse complement strand
CCTCCGGAGGCAGTTTCTCTACCAGGATCACGTCGCCCCTCATGCGTTCGTACCCGAACTTATTGGCCCAACTGTTCCAGAGGACGTCCTTGTCCTCTTTGGTGTACTCGTGGGAAGACCACTCATACTTGACATGGGTGCGGGGATACATCCTTCCCCCAGTTAATTCAAATTTATACCAGTACCCGTTCATTTGCGTCCTGCCATTTTATATTCACGACCGCATTCTTCGCGGGTGTTATAGATATGCTGAGCGCCAACTCCATCGTGAACAGAGCCAACCTTGTAGTAGCTCCCCAGGCTGGAAACCCCGCCGACCGGCCAGGTATTTAACCAGGTGTCGATCTTCAAGAGTGTCTCCGGTGACAGCTTTTTAATTTCCTCAAATTCCTTACCTGGCATAGTTCCCTCCTCCTAGAAGTCCTGCCACTTTAGGCATGACCTGAAATTTAATGTCTCTTTGGATGTCTTCCCCAATTCGGTTTTCCGCAGTAGCTCTCACTATAGCATTATTCTCCAGGGTCGGAAGTCCGAGAGGTCCGGTCTCGGTGTCTACCTCGAAGACCTCGGTGGTGACCACGGTCTCGGTCTTGATCACAATCATTGTTGTCATTTGGTCGGCTCCTCTCTCCGGCCTTTGTAGGGCTCGTAGTTGATTATTCGTAGCTTGGTTCGTCCACTGTGCACAATGTCCTTAATCACCCCTACGCGGGAGTTGACTTCCTGGTCCTCTAGAATATTTGGGTTCTTTTGGTACTCGTCCAGGGTGATTCCACAGGCCCGCAGCAGTCGCTCGGTCTTCCATCCGTCATTACAGGGAATGACATCCACCATCTGTACCGACAGTCGGAGCAAATTAGCGCTCGTCTCATTTACCATGCGAGCGTACATGCCTGGTGGGTTGACTTCCTCGATCTTAGTCTTGACCAGGGTCTCCAGTTCCTCTTCGGGGACGCCGGTGATGGTCAGGGCGTCTTCGGCCTCCATCTTCCAGCGGAGACGCTCTACCTGATCCAGGGAGCTATATGATCGGGATTCTCCGGAGAAGCGATTATATAAATGCATGGCCATAGTATCCACTAATTGATCTCTATTCACGTTCTGCTCCTAAATTAACGGCAACTGCCGAGCGTATTTTAAATCCACGGCCTTGTCAATCTTCTTGGCGATCTCCACGCTGGCCTGATTGCGCAGATCGTAGTGGCCTTCGGGTAGCTGGCTCAGATGATAGAGCCACTCCAGGGCGAACCGTGTATAACCTTGCTGCAGGGTCCGGTGGTCCTGGCTCATCTCCTCGATCAGTATCTTGACTCCGGTGCGTTCGAACTCATTGACTACATTGGATAATTCCTGGGCTAGTTTCTTAGCCTGTTCGGCTCTGTTCTCGGCCATCTGTATCCTCCGCTTACCATATTTCCCTATATTATACCATAACTTCCACGGATGTCAATGCCCTACTTCTCTACCGGTTTGGGTTCCAGGCCGATTAGTTTCCGGAGTCCATTGGTGTTGACCTTGGCCCCTTCGGCCTCGGCTTTCTTTTCGACCTCGCTGACGGCCTCTTCCCAGG
The DNA here is from genome assembly GCA_964491675.1 of uncultured archaeon. Lineage (GTDB taxonomy): Archaea > Iainarchaeota > Iainarchaeia > Iainarchaeales > JAAZKV01 > JABIDZ01. The sequence goes on along the minus strand of CAZBHA010000106.1, from coordinate 992 downwards.
TATCTTTGACTTTCTGCTGGACTCCGCCAGGCAGGTGGTTGGACCCGTGATAGCGTCCCCCGCAGATGCAGGTGCAGTGCTCGTGTTTGGCGTTGTGGCATGTTCCTGTACAACTTTTCTTGTCTCCGCCACTGGATTGATAAGACATAATTGTCGTCATAGTGTTCCTCCTGTTTTATTGCTTGTGAATATTCGTGGTAGCCTATTCCCGCTCTTCCTTCCTGCCTCCCTCTTCCTGTGACAGGCCCGACACATCTTCCATCCATTTTTTCTCACGTATGTGTTTTCTGGAGTCCACGGATGTCCACGCAGGCAGCAACCTTCTTTGTTGCTTTGTATGCAGGGAGCTTCGCCTCTCCACTTATTCTCACGACTAGTCACTGCTTCTAGGTGAAATGGGTTCACACAGGCTCTGTTACGACAAATGTGATCAATTTCGTACCCTTCAGGTATTGGACCTCGAATCATTAGGTATATGAAAGAGTGTGCCCATACATTCTTGCATTCGAAGCTGAATCTCCCGTATCCATCGGTCTTTGATGTACAGCCTGTCCACATCCAACATCCATTAGACTGGACTTGTACTTTCTCCATGAATCGGACCATGGGATCAACCTTTATAGCACAGCCTGTTGTGTATTGATTTGCCATATTTTGTTTGCTTGCCTGGGGAGGGTAGTTACACCCTCCCCGCCATAACTATTTCAGATCTACCAGCTTGAAGTACTCAGGGTGCTGCAGGGCCAGCATGACGGCCTTGCCGGTAATAGCCTGGAAGTTCTTCAGGTACTTCCAGTTATGCCAGTTGCCTTCCTCGTGGGCGATCTCATGGGCGATCAGGCCGATCTGACCATCCGCAATGGATTCATTGAAGAAATCATGGCCCAGGCGGACCAGGTTGAAGCGCAGAGTATGGTCCCAGGGCGCGTAGTCGGCAGCAGCGCCGGTCAGGAAACGGTAAATCTTGACGTTGATCTCCTGGCCCACCAGGG
>CAZBHA010000105.1:0-2664 GCA_964491675.1 uncultured archaeon | reverse complement strand
CACCATTTTTATTTATTAAAAATTTGAAAGCAATACTATTTAAAAGCAATACTTTTTTTATTTTTTTTGGGTTTTTTGATTTTAATTTAGTAATTGATTTTTAATAATCTTTTTATACTAAGTAACATATTTATTATTCAAATGAATGAAAAAATTAAACACCAAATAAGGGTTATTTTGGGTTTTATTATATTTGGGGTATTACTGGGATTTATCGAAAATTTAATAGTAGTTTATTTTGCAACAGGACATAATATTACTTTAGAAGTAATTTTAACTTCTTTAATGGTAGTTATTCCTTTTGCTATAATAGGCGAGTTAATTATTGATAGAATTACTTTTTTTCCAAAAACAAAAAATAAAAATTTGCACCATTTTGAAATATTTTTAGAATTTTTAATTTTTGGAGTTTTGATGGGAGTTATAGAAGATTTAATTGTTATTGGAATTATTACTGGTGGGATAATTACTTTTCAGATGGTTTTAGTAGTAGTTATTGTAACTTTTCCTTTTGCTATACTGGGTGAATTAATTGTTGATAGAAAAGATTGGTTTAAGTGGATTAAAACTCAAAGTAAAAAAGCAATTCATAATAATCATTTGATTTAAATTTATCTTCTTAATATAGTAAAATAAAATAAATTATATAGTTAAAAATATCAAAGTGAACTTTTTTTTGTTATTTTCACTTTTCCAAAAGCTTATTTTAAAACAAAGGTTGTATACTATGCAAGAGAGGTGGGAATATGTTTCATAAAGATTTTGTAAAGACAATGACTTGTAATGAACTTTGTTTTATAAAACAAAAGCATTCTTCTAAAAGGGATAAACCAAATAAAGATATTATAAGATTGAGTACTAAAGAGTTAAAACGAAAGAATTGTTTTCCTTGTGATTAGTGATTATTTGTAAATAGTTTGGGAATTTTTTAATTTAGTTTAATTCCTAACTATTTCAAAACCTATTTATATAACTAAATTCAATCTATTTTAGGTGATTTAATGAAAATAATGAATATGTTATTTGTAGGTTTAATCGCATTTATGTTACTTAGTTTAGGTTGTATAAATGCACAAGACGCTAATGATTCTAACAATGATAATAATCTTGATGAACTCATTGGTGGTCAAAAAGATGAGTTTGGTTGTTTAGGTCCAGCTGGTTTTTCATATGATGCAGAAATTGGAGCATGTGTGAGAAGTTGGGAACTAAATGAAACAACTAAAGAAGCTGCCAAAGTAGCAGTTGAATTTGTTGGTGCAGATTATGGTTTAACTGTAATTGAAGTAATAAGTTTGAAATGCCCTGGATGTTTTGAAGTATATTTAAACAAATGGGCTGATAATGAATTAATTGACTATTCAGTTCAAATAATTGATTGGGTTGCTTCAATTAAACAAGATGGAGAAGATCCTGTTAAGGAAGAATTAGTTGTTGAATATAATTCAGATGCTAACGAATTATCTTATTCACTAATAATGTATGCTCCAAGATCTTGTGATGGATACGAAGTAATTGATGAATTAATAATGGAAAGCTATCCAGTTCAAGTAAAAGTAAATTTAGGAGAAGTTTTTCCTGATATGATTTGTGCTACAGTAGTTACTCCAGTACTTATTAGTGGAACAATTTCACTAAATGAAGTTCCTGGTAATTTTACAGTAATGCTTGGTGAAGAAGTAGTTGCATCAACTGACAAAATTGTTTTGTTAGATGAATCTATTGAAGATGAAGAAAGAATTTACTGTACTCCTGAACAAAAAGTTGCAGAAATGTGTACATTAGAATATATGCCAGTTTGTGGGGATGATGGCAATACATATGGAAATGATTGTGCAGCTTGCGCGAGTGGCGAAATAGATTATTACACAAGTGGAGAATGTGAAAAATAAATAAAATTAATTTAAAAAAGAGTGGTTTTTTTAATAGAAACCACTTTTTTCTTTTTTTTTAAATATACTTTTTTATTTTTCTATTCTAATTTTAAACATTTCAGTTAAATGATTTTCTGCAAATTCTTTTGTCCAAAAACTATTTTTTGCTTCATTTTCTTTGGCAATTTTTGTGATGCTTATTTTTTCTTTACTAAATCCTGCAACAGTAGCACTTTTAATAATTAATTCAACTCTGTCTGCATCAACCGTTGCATAAATTATTCCTTTACTTTTTAATTTCTTTCTTGCAATTTTAAATACATTAGTAGCATATGTTCTTGCTATATTTGGATATTCTAACACTAAAGGAAAACTGGCTCTTTTTCCATAATAACCAATCATCATATCAGAACTTATCATATTTACTGAATTATCTTCTAATTTGTTTAGCCCCTTAAGTGCATCAGTACGCAGTTGTTTCCAATTTTTTCTTGTTCTTGGAAAACCATGAGGATCAATTCCAATAAAATTTAAGCTTTTAAATCTTTTAGCAAATGCTATTGTTTTTTCAAATAATTTTTCTTTTAAAAAAAAGCTAGTAGTTGTTACGCCTCTATTTCCCAAATGAACTACTAAAGGTTTTTTTCTAGTTGTTTTGGTAGGAGATTTACTAGGTTTTTTCATAAATATAATTTAGTTGAGGTTTATTTAAATTTTATTGAAAATAAGATTTAATTGTTATAATTAAAGTTAATTTGTTTTGTAAAAAGTACGCCTTAGATAGGACTTG
>CAZBHA010000104.1:0-2746 GCA_964491675.1 uncultured archaeon | reverse complement strand
AAAAAAGGGATTACTAGAAGAAAAAGAAATTATTTCTGAAGATGGTTGTCAAAATTTAAAAAATTTATTTGAAAATGTTACTAAAAAAAAGTTTTTTGACATTTTATTTTGCGAAGGCGGTTGTATTGGCGGGAATGGAATTATTTCTAAAATTAGCATTGAAGAAAAGAAAAAAAAAGTAATTGAATATAGAAATTCTATTTCAAAAGAAAAACACGCTGGAAAAATTGGTGTAAAAAAATATTACAAAGGAATTAAATTTGATAAAAAATTTTAAATAGCTTGTTCATAATCAGCACAATAAGTATTTCTTGTAGAATTTAAAGATCCATTTACCCAAACAAATTTTTCTAATCCGCCAATTGGATAATCTTCACTTAATTCATCAAATCCTTGATTTAATAAATCTTTTAAAAGATCTTCACAAGAATCACAAGTTCCATTTTTATATAACTGATTTTCTCCAAATACCTTGTTATCACATAAGCATTCTTGATAATTTACAATTGCAGCATTCTCCATCGCTTTATATTTTAAATAAGGAATATCTTCTTCATTAACTCCCCAATTTTCAACAGCATCAGTATAACAATCACTTGAAACACTAAATGCATTCATTTCACTTCCGCAAAATGGACATTCGCAAACATCTCTTGCGTGAGCTAATTCATGTTGTAAAGAACATTCTGCAATAATTCCATCAACATTTGTTTTTGGATTTGTTGGTGCATCACTATCAATAAATACTGACGAAGGGGGTTGAGCTAAATCATCAAAAAGTAATTCACAAGTAGAATTTGGAAATGCAATAACACAATCTTTAATTAAACAAACTCCTCCTGCGTTAGGAACTGCTTCACAAAAAACATCATCAGTCAAACAAGCAACTTGAATTGTGCCACAATCTTTTGATTGAGAACAATTATCTATTGAATATGGGTCAGTAGTACTAGAACTATTTTTACTAATTTTACATTCAGTATCTGCATCATCTAAACAAATAGGGCAGCAAGTTAAATTTGCTCCTTGAAAAATAAGTGGAGTATCATCATCATCTAAACAACATGATTCTACTAAAGGATCAAAACAAATTTCTTCTCCGCAACAATCTTGTCCACTTGTGCATTGCCAAACACATTCTCTTAATGAAGAATCCCATTCTTCACAATCTCCACAATTTGGAACTGTTTTTGATTGAGCATTTATTTCTTTTCCGCAGTCGTTAGGGCAATAGTATTTTGAAGTTGGATTAATTTCTAGTTCACTACATATTCCATCCCCACAAGTAGGAACACTCACACAACCCAGTAAAAATAAAGTTAAAACAAACAAAACTAAAATTAAAATATTTTTAAATTTCATAATAAAATTATATTTGCGTTTAAATATAAATATTTGTTATTTTATTTTTTCCAAAATTTTAATTGATTTATTGTATGTTCTTTAAATTCAGGAGTTATTCCACTTGTTGCATCATCGTGTAGTGCCGAACCCCATTTTTTTCCACCTATTTTAATTGTTCTTTCTTTTGATGGATTTAATAAAATTACAGTTTTTTCTCCTTTTCTTATATCAAAATTTCTGGGTAATTTATCAATTTTTGGTTTTGATCCTTGTCTATCAACACTTCTAAATGTTTCACTAATTAGCCCCCTTGCAAAACCATTTCTTGCAATTATTACTCTAAATCCATTTTGTTGAAATTTAAATTGTAAAGAATTTTTTGCACTAGTATAATATTGACTATTTCTTGGGTGTCCTGCAAAAGAAGAAGGCATTCTTGGTTCTCGTGAAGAATCAACAAAAATTAAAATTGGATTATTTTTTCTTTTAAAAATGTTCATTATTTTATTAAATCTTGTAGTATATACAGTGTCAGTTATTGCACTTGATGGATAATTTAGCATTTGTTCTAGTTCAATTCCACTTGGTTTTAATGCTTCTATTCCCCAAGTATAAGGAACACCAGTTTTTCCAATTGGAATTACTACTACTGACCTTTTTGTTTGTCTTCTTATTCTTTCTGCAAAATTTAAAGTGATTAATGCTTCTCTAGCTAAAAATTTACTACTCTCTTTAGTAAAAATAGTATTTTCAAACATTCTATTTTCAACTAATTTCTTTTCAAGTCTTCTTTTGTTTCTTAATAAGTCTGCTCTTCTTTTTCTTCTCTTAATTAATTCTGCTTCATTTAAATTTGGTTTTTTAGCAGATTTAACTTTTGAAGTAACAATGTATAATTTGCCTTTTGATAATGAGCCTGCAATTCTAAAAACAAGTAATGGAGTAACTCAAATTTATTCAAAACAAGATGCAAATTTTTTAGGAAATTATGCTTGGTTTGATAATACTCTAAGATTTACTGCTAAGGGTTTTAGTACTTATGAATTTGATGGAACTCTTCCAGTAGTAACAATACTGGCTGATAATATCACAACAAGTACAGTAACACTAAACACTAGTATTAGTAAAAGTTCAACTTGTAAATATACTACATTAAATGGTCAAAATTATGATAATATTTTAATGCAAGAATCAAATTTAGGACTTAATGCTAGTTTTGATATTAGTGATCTAGAAAGTGATACAAGTTACACTTACTATGTGCACTGCAAAGACACAAGTGGTTTGACTAATGTTGAATCAATTACTATTAAAACAAGTGTTAGTGATGATCCTGCTAATCCAGTAAATCCTAATCCAGTAGCTCCAGTAAATCCTACTCCTAATAATGGAAGTGGTACTT
>CAZBHA010000103.1:0-2757 GCA_964491675.1 uncultured archaeon | reverse complement strand
ATCAAATGTTTCGGTTGAATTTGCAGAAGCTCAAAGAAAATTTTACGCAGCTATTACTGATGAAGAAAAGTTAGTTGCTTTAATGGAGATGAAATCAAATGCTCCTGCACATAAGGGTGGAGAAAATTTACGTGCTGAAATTAATCGAAAAATTTCTGCTTTAAAATCTTCAATTGAAAGACAAAAAACTCTTTCAACAAAAAAAGGTTCAGCGCCTACGATGTATGTTAAAAAAGACGGGGTTGGGCAAATTGTAATTTTAGGTATGCCAAATACTGGAAAATCTTGGTTTTTGAATAAAATGGTTGGTAAAAAAATTACTGATGAAGCAACATATGAATTTTCTACATTTAAACCAGAACCTGGAATGATGCCTTATGAAGGGGGATTAATTCAATTAGTTGAACTTCCTGCTTTAGTTGAGGGTTCTGCACAAGGAAAAGCACAAGGAAAAGAAATAATTTCTCTGGCTAGAAATTCAGATGCAATAATTATTTTAGGTAATAAAAATCAAGGAGAAATTGTAAAAAAAGAACTTGTTGAAGCAAAAATTTATTTAAATAAAAAAATTCCTCCAATAAAAGTTACTGCTTCTTCTTTTAGAGGGATACAAATTTCAGGAAAAGAATTTTTAGATTTTCCAGTTGAACAATTAATTGGTTATTTAAAAAATATTGGTTTTAGTAATTCAAGTGTAATAATTTCTGGAAAAATTAATTCAATTAATGAAGTTAGTGAAGCTCTAAATAATAGTATTGTGTATAAACCTTGTATTTTTTTAAATTCATTTGAATTAACTGATCATAAAATGCAAGATTTAAAAGATCAAATCTTTTTAATGTTAAATAAAATTTTAGTATATACAAAAAAGCCTGGTCAAGAAGCTGAATTAAAAGATCCTCTTGCTTTGCCAAAAGGTGCAACCTTGGAAGATTTAGCGTTTCATTTGCATAAAGATTTTGCAAAAAAATTAAAATTTGCAAAAGTTTGGGGTAGTACAAAATTTGCTGGTCAAAGGGTGGGTCCAGAGTATATATTAAAACACAAAGATATTGTTGAAATAAATATTTGATTATTTTTGTTTTTAAACACTTTTTGATTTTTTTGTTGATTAATAAGATTTAAATTGATTGCTTATTTTTAATTAATAAGAATACTGGGATTGAATTAAGATGATTGCGGCAAAAAAATTTACAAAAGAAATGGAACTTGAAATTTATCAAAAATGGAAAAGTGAAGGTACTTTTGATTTTAATCAAAATTCCAAAAAACCAGTTTATTCAATTGACACTCCTCCTCCATATATTAATTCTCCAGTACATATGGGGCACGCTAGTACTTATGTAATAATGGATTTTATTGCTAGATTTAGAAAAATGATTGGTCAAGAAGTTTTGTTTCCTTTAGGATTAGATCAAAATGGACTTCCAATTGAAATAAGTGCAGAAAAAAAATTTGGAGTTGATTTTACAAAACTAACACGTGAAGAAGCAATTAAATATTGTAGAAAACTTCTCGATGCAACTACTACAGAAAGTGTTGATTCTTTTTTTAGATGTGGAATAAGTTTTTCAAGTTGGAATGAAGGAAAAGAAATTGGAAAAATTTATCAAACAGATTCAGAAGAATATAGGGCTTTAACACAAGCCACATTTATTGATTTGTGGAATAAGGGTTTAATTTATGAAGATGAGAAAGTAGTTAATTGGGATCCAAAATTACAAACAACAGTTTCAGATTCAGAAATAATTTATGAAAATAGAGCAGGATTTTTTCATGATATTGTTTTTAAAGAAAAAGAAACTGGTGAAGAAGTAATAATTGGAACTACTCGCCCAGAACTAATTTGTACTTGTGGTATGGTAATATTTCACCCAGATGATGCGCGCTACAAACATTTAGATGGAAAAACTTTAATTACTCCTTATTTTAATAAAGAAGTAAAATGTAAATCACACCCTGTTGCAGAAATTGATAAAGGTACTGGAATAATGATGATGTGTTCATATGGAGATTTAACTGATATTAGATTTTTTATGGAACAAGGTTTAACTGCAAAAATTGCAATAAATAAAAATGGAACATTAAATGAAAATGCTTTTGACTTAGCTGGTTTAAAAATAATGGAAGGGCGAAAAAAAATAGTTGAATCTTTAAAAGAAAAAGGATTATTAAAACAAATGACTGCAACTAGTGAACATCGAACACCAATTAGTGAAAGAAGTGGGGCTGCAATTGAATTTATTTCAATGCCAGAATTTTATTTAAAACAATTAGAATTTAAAGAAGAAATGAAAAAAATTACAAATAAAATAAATGTATATTCTGAAAAATCAAGAAAATTATTACTTGATTGGATTGATAGTGTTTCAATTGATTGGCCAATTTCAAGAAGAAGATATTACGCAACAGAAGTTCCATTGTGGTATTGTAAAAGTTGCGGAGAAATAATTTTACCTTCAAAAGGAAAATATGTTAAACCTTGGAAAGAAAATGCTCCAATAAACGAATGTCTTAAATGTGGTGGAAAAGATTTTAGAGGTGAAGAAAGAGTATTTGATACATGGTTTGATTCAAGTATTTCTCCACTTTATGTTTTAGGATATGAAAGATACCCTGAATTTTTTAACAAGCACTCTCCTTGTTCACTAAGACCACAAGGAAAAGAAATAGTAAGAACATGGCTCTACTTTACTTTACTAAAAGATTATTTACTCACAGGAAAAATTATTTTTGATGATGTTTGGATCCACCACC
>CAZBHA010000102.1:0-2817 GCA_964491675.1 uncultured archaeon | reverse complement strand
AATTCTATATTTACTGAGTATTTTCCGCCCCAAGGTAATTGATTAGTTATTTCTAATAAATCATCTAAAATAAAATATTTATATTTTTGATTAAACGAAGGGTGTGCATTAGCAAAAGTTGTTGAATAATATTCTGCAAAATCATTTAAAAAATTGTTATTATAATTATCTTTTATTAAATAAACATCAAAACTTGTATTTAATGGAATTTCATTTAAGTTATTTGTTAATAATAAATTTTCAATCTTTTCTATTTTTTTAAATAGACTTATTGTAAATTGTGTTGCATCACAATATGTGTTTTTACATTGATCTTCATTAATTGCTGTCCAATCCCAATTTAATAAAATATTTGGTACAAATTCAGGGCCTGTTAAACCAATATCTCCTTGTGATGAAATACAATTATTTTCAGATCCTTTTAATTTAATTTGAAAGGATTGTTTTTTTATTTCGTCTCCTGCCCAGTCATAAATATTTAAAATTGCATATTCTGTCCCAGATAAGTTTGTTTTAGTTATAGTAAAATTTATTTCAGCATCATTTACACTTGGATTTCCTATATACTCTACCCAATATTGACCTCCTCTTAAAAAAACTTTCAAATCAGTTGGAATATCTTCAGCTGGAATAATATATCCTACAGTTCCAGTTGAATCATATTCTACATGAGGATCATTAGCTGATGGGGTTGGCCATGGTCCGTGAGGCTCTGAGGGTTTTGCTGCTTCAGCTCTTTCTGGTGGTACAAATCCATTTGGTATTGCGCATGCTGCAGTAAATAAACTATATGTGCCGTCAGGTGTCCATGTTTCTCCAGGAGCATGTCCATGAACGGTTATTTCATCTATTCCTTTTGGTATTGGTGTTGCGCCTGCAGCATAATTTCCAACTGCTTTTATTTCTCCCTCAACAGGAACAAAAGTAATTTCTTCTCTCCAAACTCCAACTCTTTTTGATAAAAATTCTGCAATTCTTGCATTATCAACTTGAACTGCAATATATGATGTTTGAGGATCATCAACAAAAGCTCCAACTATTCCTCCTACTACTCCGCCTACTACTCCACCAATTAATGCTCCAATTGGCCCACCAATTAAAAATCCAATAACTCCCCCGCCTATTAATCCAGTGCCCATTCCATTAAGCATACTTGATTCAACTTGTCCTTTTGCATAATTACTAACAAAATAGTCTCCACCACCAAGATAAACTGCAACTAAATTTTTTGCATTTCTATTTTTTTCAATAATTGTTGCAACTGGTGAACGGAATGGTTCATTGATTCCACTCCAAAATCGATTCCATTCAGGAGGTCTAGGCATTCCACCTGCTAGATTTCCATGAACATCGTGTAAAAATCCAAAGTAATATCCCATTATATGTGAGCTTAATCTTTGTGGACCAGTTTCACGTAAATTTTCTAATTCAGGAGGTAAACCTCCTTGTCCAACCATATTTACACTTTGTCCTACTTCAGTTAATGTTTCACTACTTCTTAGTTCATTTATTGATTCAGAACTCATTGTTGGGCTGAAAAGTATTTTTTCAAATTTTTCTTGTAATTCTTTTTTAAGTACCCAATTGTCAAGTTCTGGAGTTACAACATTACTATCGTAATTAATTGTATTTGCAAGTCCTTCAGAGTTTAAAATTTGACTAGGTGTATAATTTTCAAATATTGGTGCAGTAGTTTGAATTTCTAAATCTGGTTCTGGTTTTGGAAATGTTTCGCCCAAATATCTTACTGATTCACACATCTCCTCTGCATTTTTAAGTGCCTGTTCAGTAGCAACTTCTGGAATAACTGGAATATCTTGAATGTCTCCTCGCCCTCTAGCCATATTAAAAATTTGATCACTTTTAACAAATCCATATACATTTGATTCTATCGCAAATCCTGCAACAATTGCTGTGAAAGTATATGTTTCAGGAATTCCAGGTTTATCATAGATCTAGTAGAAATTTCCATTTTTGGGTAAAAATTATTTTTTCTTGGAGGGGCATAACAATTATTTATTATTTTTGAAGCAATTTGACTTTCTATTTCAAAATTAAAAACTGCATCTTGTATTGCAAAACAACTTGAAGGATCATTAATTATAATATCTGTTTGTTTTATTTGTGAATATCTTGATCCATTAATTGTCATAATTTGCACAGGGTAAGCTCCAAGTAAATTTCCTCTTGGAGTTGCTGTCAAAGTTATTTTTTGAGTAGTATTAGGTTGTATTGAAAAAGTTTTTATTGAAGATGTTAATTCAGTATTTACAAAAATTCGCCTTTCTTCATCACAAGTTGATTTTATTGTTAAATCAGTTGTTTCATTTTTATTTAAACTAATTATATCTTCGCCGATTACTTCTAAACAGTCATCTACTTCTATAACAGTTTCTACATTTTCAACTAGGGTTATATTAGTTATCCCATCAAGTGATCCTTCATCATCAGTTGTTTTAAATTCTAAAATATCTCCTTTTGAGTAAGTTCTCAAATCAAGTGAAGTTATTGCTAATCCATTTTCATCAGTTACGCCATGTCCAATAACTCCATTTGTTGAACTTATATACCAGTTTGCTTTTACACCTTTAGTTGAAGTGTTGTATCTTGTTTTTATTATAATTTGCGGATAAGTATTTTTTGCATTTAATGTTTTTGGAGATATTTCTATTACTAATTGATTTTTATTTCCTATTGTAAATCTTGTAATATTTTTTGAATTTTCTAAATTGTTTAATGTATTTACTCCATTTTCCATTTTTTCTATTGTTTGAATTAAATTAATTGATCCAAATTGTTTCTTTAAATTTAAACTTA
>CAZBHA010000101.1:1244-2860 GCA_964491675.1 uncultured archaeon | reverse complement strand
AAAGACGGCGCTATAACGGAAGATGTTAATACTCATCGCCTAAAGAAGCAAAACCCGAGAAGCTCTATAGGCATATTCGAGCCGGGGCATTACCTTGCGGTATGCGTAGACGGCAGAGACGGCGGGCTGCGCTTGGCTGTAAACCAAGTCTCTAACGAGCCAGGGGGTTCGAATCCCTCTCTACCGACCAATCTTTATCCAGGAGGACAAGATGCCAGGAAAAGCATTCAAGTTTAGCCCAGCAGCAAAGCAAAGGCTCCTGGATCACATCATATGGAGTATAGCCTCTGACGTTTCTGGAGGTTTTGATCTCAATTCAGAACAGCGTGTAGTTGAAATTGAGAAGCTCATTAACGAAGACCTGGTAGGAATGACCAGGCCTCCTTGTGAAGGAATAGATCGCGACGGACGCAACTGCGGAAACCCATCTACCGACTACATATCCGGCTCCTTCTATTGTTGGGTACATAATCCAAATATTGTAGCAGCAAGGATAGCCAGGAAAACCAAGAAAACTGGGGATTGACGCAAAATTGGCAGACGTACTACGTTCAGACCGTAGGTTTTCGAGTTCGAGTCTCGAATCCCCAACCAATGTATATAATCGGGGTCGTCTAACTCGCAGGACTGGCAGCTTAAAATACTGTATATGAGGGGTGTGGACCCTCCCCCGAGGTATAATCTATGTGTTAACCTGGCATGGAGCGGATAATCTGCTGCAGGCTGTCTAAGCTGATGCAATATCAGATATTGCAGCCGGCAGCTTGAAGCCAGCCAGTTAACAATCGAGGTGATAGTGCCATCGACGTTGAAATTGACAACGGCGCAAGTCCAGACAGAACACCAGGCGTCTTAGCCTGGAGATGCAGAACTGAGGAACCTGCTCACCTCACCAAAATATCTATAAGGAAGGTCAGAAACCATGGGTAAGCGACTGATCATCTACACGGACGGTAGCTGCAAGGGAAATCCAGGACCAGCCAGCATAGGCGTAGTTGCCTACCTGGAAGGAACTCCGGAACCGGTATTTACAATATCCCGCCAGATCGGAGTCGCCACCAACAACCAGGCCGAATACCAGGCCCTCATCAACGCCTTATCCCAGGCCATCTGCATAGAAGCCACCGAAGTGGAAATCCGATCAGACTCAGAGGTCCTGACCAATCAAATCAATGGAAGCTACCAAATCAAGAATCTCAACCTGATACCCCTCTATGAGGAAGCTAAAATGTTGAGTCGCCTGTTCCAGAAATTCAGCATCCAGTCAGTTCCGCGTAAGCAGAACAAGGAAGCGGACGCCCTGGCCAATCAGGCTTACAACACATAACGGCATGTAGTCGAATGGTAGAGACAGCAGCCTAAGAAGCTGAAATCTGGAGGTTCGACTCCTCCCATGCCGACCAAGGAAAATTAAAAATGTTACTCGATAAAAAATGTCCAAGATGTCTCGGAAACCTGTACCTCGGTTCCGACGAGCACGGGTCCTATGAGTCCTGTTTGCAATGCGGGTACCTGAGGGAAATCGAACCAGTACATACGGCAGGCGACGCAGATGAGTTCAGGCATCGCTCAACGTCGCAAGCGGGTTCAGGCTCTGAACAGCCTGGATTGGTGGG
>CAZBHA010000101.1:0-1144 GCA_964491675.1 uncultured archaeon | reverse complement strand
CACTCTCCGCCAAAATACCTATTCACTTTTCGACTCCAACCATCTATAATATGAAAACTATGCTTAGTCGAGTATGACCATTACGGAGGGTAAGCGCTATGGTAATGGGACACTATACCGACGCGGAAGTCGAAGAGCTTTGCAGGAAGTACTGCAATCCGGTGGTTCCTATTGAACTGGAAACCACCCACAAGAAGAACTTGAAAGAGTTCCTGGCGATGCATGACCGGATATGCCGATCCCAAATCAAGTACGTCTGCAGAGCGGGCTGGCTTGATCCAGAGAAGCAGGGGCAACTTATCCCCAGGTAAACAAGCGTCTAAAGTGTTGGTGATTACACGCGTCCTTGCCAAGGACGAATAAGCGGTCTGACTCCGCTTGGACGCTCCAATCAATCTTTTTCTGCTGCCTTGCAACCTCCGGACAAACTCCGGAGCGCGAGGCGGAGCCTCGCATAGCGAGCAATAGCAAGCTGCCCTGTAAGGGGCTTACGCCCCTTACCAACCCCTGAGTTTGTCAGTGGGAACCAGGCAGCACAAAATTTGGGCCAAAGAACTTTAGTATTGGGCCTTGACATCTGTGGAAAGTGTGGTATACTGTAGGAGGATGAGGTAGTGGTATGACAATAGAAAATCTTCTGGCTGAGATAAGAAGTTGGGAGATTAAAATTAATAATTGAATAGTTCTAGTGATCAAGAAGTCGGCTATGTCTAGGCTATGAGGTCGAACTAGGAGGAGCAGCTAACATGCGATGCCTGGATATTCCTCATTAATTGTCCGGCCGGACATCATGCCGAAAAGAAGACTGGAGGTTGGTATTGTTAGAGAATCCAACAAAGGGAATCTGGCATAGACGGCTTCTCGGGTACTAAAGCAAGATGTACATTTAAAAATTGAATATGGTGATGGCGCTAGGATTGGGTTACTTCGCTGAACTTTGGATTCTGCTGACCTTTGGCCCTTCGGGGTACATCGGGCATTGGCCGAAAGGCCGTTTCCTGATCCGCTTATTCCTCACCAGATAGTGATTCTAGAGCCTGGTGGCGTTAGATCAGGGTTGCATCGTTCTGCTAAAACGAAGATTAAAGGTTCGAATCCTTTCGGTCCCCCCACGGGGATTGTAGCTCAACGGTAGAGCTCAAAA
>CAZBHA010000100.1:0-2865 GCA_964491675.1 uncultured archaeon | reverse complement strand
TGTGGAATTGTTTGGTGAGACTCATCAATTACTATTAAAAAATCATCTCCAAAATAATCAAGCAAACAATAGGGTTTTTCTCCTTTTTTTCTATTTTCAAAATGAAGAGAATAATTTTCTATCCCCTTACAAAAACCAAATTGTTCAATTAACTCTAAATCATATTTAGTTCTTTGTTTCAAACGATGTGCTTCTATTAAACCAAGCTCAGGCAATCTTTTTTCTAGTTCTTTATTAATTGATTTTATTGCTTTGTCTATTTCTTCTTGAGGAGTTATAAAGTGTCTTGCAGGAAACAAAAAATAATGATTTAATTTATCTAAAACTTGCCCAGTATTTTTATCAATTATAGTTAACTTTTCTATTTTTTCCCCATTTAATTCTACTCTAAAAATATTTCTTTCTTGTCCAGGCACAATATCAATAACTTCCCCCTTAACTCTAAATCGCCCACTTGCTAGTTCAATATCATTTCTTTCATATTGTGCTTCAATAAGTTTTAACATTAAATCTCTACGATTAATACTTTGACCAATACTTAATTCAAATCCGCCATTTTTGAAATTTTCGGGATTTCCTAAACCATAAATACAGGAAACACTTGCAATAACTATAACATCATTTCTACTACTTAGTGACGCAGTTGTACTAAGTCGCATTCTTTCAATATATTCATTTATTTGAGAATCTTTTTCTATATATTGATCAGTTTGAGGAATATAACTTTCTGGTTGATAGTAATCATAAAATGAAACAAAATATTCTACTCTATTATTTGGGAAGAAATTTTTAAACTCATTATAAAGTTGAGCTGCAAGAGTTTTATTATGTGCAATAATTAAAGTTGGTTTATTTACTTGAGCAATAACATTACTTATTGTAAAAGTTTTTCCACTACCAGTAACTCCCAAAAGTGTTTGAGCTTTTTTTGATTTTTTTATTCCATCAACCAAGGATTTTATTGCAACTGGTTGAGAACCAGCTGGTTTAAACTCTGAAATTAATTCAAATTTATTGTTTTGCATAAAAATAATTTGTGTAGTGGGTTTTAAACTACTTTCTAAAATTTTTAAAATATTTCAATTTAACCCAATAATTCTTTACTTTTTAATTTTTTTCTATAACTATTTGAAAACCTGTGTGCTTCATCCCTTAGGGCCATTAAAAGTAATAATGCTTTATTAGTTTTTTCTAATTTTATAGGTACTTTACTTGCAGGAACATATATTTCTTCAAATTTTTTTGCAAGTGAAATTACAGGAATTTTCAAATTTAAATCACTTAAAATATTAACTGCCACACTTAATTGTGCCTTTCCACCATCTATCACAATAAGATCAGGAAAATTCATTTTTTTTGAAAGCGAAGCAGAGTATCTTCTACTAATAGCTTCTTTAAGCGCAGCTAAATCATCTGAATTTGTAATTGTTTTTATTTTAAATAACCTATAATTCTTTTTATCCACTACCCCATTACTAAAAGTAACCATTCCTGCAACAGTATTTTTTCCGCTTAAATGTGAAATATCAAAGCATTCAATTACTCTTGGAATTTTTTCTAAATGTAATTGTTTTTGAAGTTCTAGTATTTTTTCATTACCACTAAAAAATGTTGCATAAATATTTTTTTTAACAAAATCCAGCAACTCCTTTTTTTCACCAGCTTTTGGAACAATAAACTTTACTTTTTTATTTAGATTTTTAATAATTATTTTTTTTGTAATTTCAGAAACTTCTTTTGGAATGATTATTTGCGAGGGAGAATTAAATTTACTTTCTTCAGAATAAAATCTTGTTAAAAAATCTTCTAAAAAATCAGTATAATAATCAAAAACAAAATCTTGTTTGTCTTCAACAACACCTTTACTAATATTAAAAATTAACAAATAAACAGAATCATTAATTATTTCATAATTTATTAATTGTGCATCAATTGTTTTATTTAATTCCATTACTTGTTTTTCTTTTAAAGTTTTAAGAGCATTAATTTGATTTCTTAAAACTATTGCATATTCATAATTTGTTTTTATTGAAGAAGATAACATTTCTTTTTCTAAATCGTTTATTAGTTCATCAACTTGGCCTTTTAGTATTTTTCTTACTGCGCTAATTTTTTTATTATATTCAACTTTATCAATTAATTTTTTTAATTTTGGCGAAGGAGATCTTGTTAATACCTTAAAATTTCTTTCAATTACTAAAAGCACTTGTTTTCTAATTTGTCCACTTACAAAAGGCCCATAATATTCTCCATCTTTTTCTCGCACTCTTGCTACTTCCACCCAAGGAATTTCACTTTTTGTTATTTTTAAATAAGCATATCTTCTACTGTCCTTTAAATCAATGTTAAATTTTGGGTAATGAAGTTTGATTAGATTATTTTCAAGTAAAAATGCTTCACTTTCACTTTTTGTAACTATAAAATCAATGTATTTTATTTTAGAAACGAGCAAAGTTGTTTTTTTGTCATGATCTTTTTTTGTAAAATAACTATTTACTCTTTTTTTTATATTTTTTGCTTTTCCAACATAAAGGATTTCTTTTTTTTCATTATTAAAAAGATAACACCCGGCTTTATTTGGCAAAAACTTGATTTCTTTTATTGTAATCATTTTATCAACTCAATTTTTTTATTTAATCATTTAAAACTTTTGATAAAAACTGTCCAGTATAACTTTTTTTTACTTTTGCAACTTCTTCAGGAGTTCCAGTTGCAACTATTTCTCCCCCACCTTCTCCCCCATCAGGCCCTAAATCAATAATATAATCAGCTGATTTTATTACATCTAAATTATGTTCTATTATAACAACAGTGTTTTCTTTATCAACTAAAACTTGTAAAACATCTAATAACTTTTTAATATCA
>CAZBHA010000099.1:0-2874 GCA_964491675.1 uncultured archaeon | reverse complement strand
AGTGAGAGTAATGATCTTTTAATTGGTGCAAAAGAAAATGCAGAATTTACTATTAAAGATATTAGTAATTTGCAAGATGATATTACAAGGTATCAAGAAAAATTAGAAAAAATGCGTGCTCTTTTAGGAGTTCAAGAAGAAAGATTTAGAGAACTTAATTTTATAGATTCAAAATCTTTTAATTTTGATGAAGAGTTTTTAAAAAAATGTACAAAAATACTTGCTGGAGAAAAATTAATTGTTGAAACAATTGATTCTGATTTTAAAAAAAAGATTCCTGAAATTTTTTTAAAAGAAAATAAAATAATTGTTGAAAAAGAATTTGAAAATAAGTTTTTTGAATTAGTTTTAGAAAATCCTTTAATAAAAATGACTTTTTATTTACCAGGAATAAAATGTATTATTTCAAAAGGAAGTGCATTTTGTTTTGCGGATTATAAAACACTAAAAGAGTTTTAAAAAATTTATTATATAACAATTTTTAATTTGATTATTCCATTTGCATTCCATTAATTGCTTCTATTCTTACAATTCTTTCTTCACCAGTTTTTTTCTTTAAAACTCCTTCCCAAACTGGTAAGAATAAATGATTTATTTCTTTAATTGTGATATTTTTCCATAATTTGTTTACAAGTTGGGCAACTTCTTTTTCATTAAATACTGGTTGAATCATTCCCACACTTTCAACTTCTACAATTGGTCTTCTTCCAATACTTGGTAGAATTGAATGAAGTGGTGAAGGTGGCAAATCAAATTTATTTTTTAAGAAATAATAAAAGTCATCTCTTGTTTTTGATACATTAACAAAATCTTTTTTTGCAAGTTTTTCAAGAATTCTTTTCACATTTCCTTCTTCCATTTCCATTTTAGAAGATAATTCTTTTAAATTATGTTTTTCTTCTAATAATTTTATTGCAAGTATTTCTGCTTCGTTAAGTTCTTTTAATTGTGAAAGGCCATTACTTTCAACTAATATTCCATTTCTATCATGGATAAATTCTCCAGTTATTGAATTTACATATGCTTCTCCAATTTGAAAAGCATCTTTTTGTGAAAAATAATTAAATTTAACTTTGTATAAAATTCCATATTTTAGATTTAATCTGTCTAAAAATTCTTCTTCTCCAAATAAACCAAATCTTTTTTTAAGTCCTAAATTAGCTAGTGCAACTCTTGCTTCTTTTTCTTGAATATTATGTTTTAATGCAGTAAGTTCTATTTTTTCTTCAAAATCATTTTCTATTTTCTCGTTTTTACTAATGCTTATTTCACTTTCATCTATTTCTTCACTAATTTCAACAGGATCTATTTTTTCTTCTTCACTTATTTCATTTTCTTTTTTAATATCAGCTAATTCTTTTTCTTGTTGTAATCTTTTATTTTCTTCAAATTTTTTATCATCTTCAATTTCTTGTAGTACTCCTTTAGCATAAATATTTATTTCATCATATTCAATATTTTCTTTATCTAAAAGTTTTAGTAATTGTTCAATTGTTACATTTTTATTATATGTAGCGTTAAGTGTTTCAAGAACTTGTTCCATTAAAGTTATTTTTATTATTGGATCTTTTTCAAGTTTACTTTTAACAATATTAATTGCAAGTTTTTGAACTTGATCTTCATCTAAATTGTGTTCTACTTTAACAGTTTCTGCGTCTCTTCCTTCGTGTTGACTCATTCTTGGTCTAATATTCATCACAAATGCTCTTGTTGTAGTTTCTTGTCTGTCCCCAGTAAGTGCAGTTCCTACAGGTAGAGTTTTGATAAAATTTGGTTTTTTGTATTGACCAGGAATTATAGTTGGTGTTCTTTTGTGAATTGCTTTCACATCATCATCAAATACTAATTTGTGAGCCATTATTACATCAAGCTGACTTAATACTTTTGAATCAATTGCACTTGGTTGCTGAGTTGCAAATACTAAAGAAAGTCCAGGTCTTCTTCCTTGTTTTACATATTCTACAATAGCATTACTTGCTGGAGTTTTTTGATTTCCTCCAGGAATTAGCGTGTGTGCTTCATCAATAAAAAGCCAAGTTGGTGGAACATTTATTTCAACTAATTCTTCGCCAGAATTATCATCAAATTTTCCAGCAGCTTCTCTTCTTGTACTTAATTTTCTAGCTGAGAGAAGTCTTCTTGCAATTATTCCAATAACAAGTGCTCCAACAGTATCATCTAAAAATGAAGTGTCAAGAATTGTCATTTGTCCCGCTCTTGATAACATACTTAATGGTGTTCCACTTTCATCAAATATTCCCCATGATTTTGCAGCATCAAATCTAGAAACAAGTGCTCTAATTGATTCTGGTTTATATCCCTTACTTCCACCATTAATTTCATCATCATTATCAAGACAGTATATTAAATCATCAAGTGAGTAAGTGTTTTCTTTTCCTCTGATCTTTTTTGGATTTTCTTCATCATTAGTAGTGTATCCTTTTTTCATTTTTTCAAGAGTTTTATCTAAAAGTAAACCAACTGGAGAAAATCTATCCATTCCAAAAGTTAAACACCAATCTTCTGCAGTTAATAGAGAAGGTTGTATTGAGAAAGTTGCATCATAAGTACTTTTTGGAACACTTGCTTTCATCCCAACAGGAATAAATACTTTAATATTATCAAGTCCTCTTGGCATTATTTCCCAATCAGCTAAAAGTTCAAGTTCTTTTTCATCTTTGTTTGGATGTTTCATTGACCAAAATACTCCAATTGGATCAACAACTACAATTCCAACATTTTTATTTTTTATTGCAAGCTCTTCAGCAAGTACTCCAAGCACATATGACTTTCCACTTCCTCTAGCACCGCATACAAATACTACGTGTGGGTTAAGCCCATCTAAGTATATTGGTTTATGGTGAAGTTCTTCTT
>CAZBHA010000098.1:0-2916 GCA_964491675.1 uncultured archaeon | reverse complement strand
CTCACTTAATTCATTGTTAATTCCTTGTTGGATTAATTCAGTTTGGGTTTTAATGCCATCTGTTGGACTAGCTTGACTATTATTCTCAATTTTAATTTCATCAGAATCAGTTTTTGCAGGTTCTTTTTCATTACTCGGTTTTGCTTCACTAGTAAAAGATTTTCCTAGCATATTTCCTAGAGTTGCACCCATTCCTGCGCCCATTATAATTTTTAACCAGTCTTTTTCAGGAGATTTAACTCCCCAAGTACAATTATCTGCTTCTACAATAACATCTTGAGTGAGCATTTTGTTTGTTAATAAAATTACATCTTGAGCTCCGTCTCCCATTATATTTACTTCATATTTATTTATTTCAAACCATTTAGTTTCAGCTTCTCTAAATGCAATTGGAATTTCTCCAATATAACTGTGTGATCCCTGTCCACTAACTCTTGCCCATACAGTTACTCCATAACTTCCTGGGATTGATGGGCCATACGCAGTAATAGTTTCGCTTGTATTTTGTAAAGTAAAATTTTTCTTAGATAGAGTTATTTTACCTTCAGCACCTCCGCTGCAACCAGCATCGCCTTCACATAAAGAAACATCTATTTTTTGTCCTAAACAAGCAGTGGCATCTATGCTAAGTGTTGCTTCTTCTCCGTGTCCAATTATTCCACTGTCTCCGCTAATACGCATACATTCTTTTAAATTCAAAACAGTTGTAGTAAAATCTAATTTTGTTGCTTTAGTTTTATTTCCCATAAAACTTCCAGCTAAACTAATATTAATTACAACAGTTTGTCCTGCTGCTTCTGTACTTGGTGTGTAGAATAAAGTTCCAACTAATTTTTCTCCAGTTGCTAAAGAATCAATTATTTTTCTTTCTTGTCCATCAATTGCAGTTCGTCCGCCTTTTGAT
Organism: uncultured archaeon; assembly: GCA_964491675.1. GTDB lineage: Archaea > Iainarchaeota > Iainarchaeia > Iainarchaeales > JAAZKV01 > JABIDZ01. The sequence continues at coordinate 2,012 of CAZBHA010000098.1, read as the reverse complement.
GAAGTAGTTGATTGAAGTGATAGTTCTGCCATTCCAGGGATTTCTCCACTAGAACTAACTGTAATATCATCAAGGGTTATTGGAAATCCATCCGCAGTGCATGCATTTACTATTTCAAAAATATATTGAACTCTTCCCATTTCAGTTATTTTTTTATGACTAGTAATATTTGCAATCAAACAAGAATCACTTTCCATTTGGGCTTCACTAACAACGCTTAAATTAAATGGAAGTATTTCGTCATAAATTATATTTGTTCCGTCTACTTGTAAAGTTAGTATTAATTCTCCGTTAGTATTAAGTGGTTCAATGAAAGTATCCATTGTAACTCCGTTAGCTAATCTAACTCTAACGATGTCAATTTCGCTTATACTTTCTTTATCAAAGCTTGCGCCAATTAATCCGTTTAAATAAGCTGCAAGTGCACCTTCATTAATTATTCCTTTAAAATCAGCCGCGTATTTTATTTCAAATAATTTTAATTTTTTTCCAATTAAATTTCCAACTTCTACACTTTCTGTAACATCATTATTTTTTATTACATCAAGTTCTATTCCAAGGGTGCTTGGGTTAAAACTAACAATTTCTTCGCGTATTAAAAGTAATAATCTTTCTCTTGCAAATCCACTTTTTGAAACATCAATAATTAATTTTGTTGTAGTAAAATGCGCTCCACTATTTAGTGTTACTTTTCCAAATCTATTAGTTTTTCCAGAGTCAATTATAATTTCATCAAATCCTGATTCTTTTCCATAAATTATTACATCAGCATCAGAAAGTATTTCTCCCTTATCATCTTTTACTTCTACAAGTATTTGTGTATTTAATAATGCTGGAATAAAAGTTCTGTTTAAACTTACACTTAATTTTTTTTCACTTGGTACACTAAAATCTCTTTGATTTTCAAATATTACAAGTCCATCAGCACGCAGTTGTGATTTTATTATTGAATTTCCCTGTGCTACTCCCTGGATAGTTAATTCTATATTAACAACAGTATTTTTTTCAAAATTTTGTAGTTCTAGGCCAAGTGCTTTTAAGTTTTCTCCACTGTTTTGTGTTTTACTTTCTTTTATTGTATATTCTTTTATTTTAATTCCTTTTCCGTCTTCAGTTAATAGTTCTAAATTTAAATAAATTGGTTTTTTTCCTGCGCCTGATCCATAATCAACACTAGAGTTATTTACTATTTGGAAATTATATTTATACTCATTTACTTGTTTTACTTGGTAAGGTGCAAAAACATATAGTTCTTCTTTTTTATCAAACAACCACTCACTCATTATGCAAAAGTCGCCATCACAAATTGCTTCTTCTCCAACAAAATAAATATTTGATTGATAAGTGTCTGCATATAAATCAACTTCAGCTTCGCTAGCTGGCCTTCTTTCTCCATCAAATTCTGCTCTGTAAAAGAATTGAATTTCTTTATTTGGCGCAGTATTTTCTTTTATTTTAAAATGGACTTTTACTTGCATTATTCCACTAAAATTTTGCCATTCAACATTAGTCCATTTTGCAAGTGAAGATGTTAAATTACTTGAATCAACATCATAATCTTGAGTGTAACTTTTTCCCATAATTTGTCTGTGGATATTTACTGCTTCAACATTTTCAATATAAATTACATCATTTTCCATTAAATTTTCTTTTCCAGTTCTAAAATGCATTAAAGTATTAGTGTACTGTTTGTCAGCTTCAATAGTTAAAAGTGCATAGTATTTTTCTCCAGCCTTCATTGTTCTTACTGCTTGTCCACTTTTATTATATATTTGTCCGTCAGTAAAAATTCCTGGTTCGCTTACTTCTTTTTTTAGAATTATATTAAAATTTTCTGTTTTATTTGGCCACAAAAATAATGGTGCAGTATAAAATGGGACATATCCATCTGCAGTAATTTTAATGTAAGCAGTTGTTCCAGATTTTATGCTAGTTGTTGCTACTCCGTTTTGAATACTTATTAGTCCACTAATTTCATTATTTTTAATATTATAAATTTGTGCTTCTCCAGT
>CAZBHA010000097.1:0-3074 GCA_964491675.1 uncultured archaeon | reverse complement strand
TGTTTCAGTTTTTATTTCTGCTTCTTTTTTAACTTCAACTTTTTTTGTTTCTACTTCTTTTTTAGGAGTTTGAGTTTTTTTAACTACTGTTTTTTTAGTAGCTTTTTTTTCTGTTGTTTTTAATTTTTTTTCCGCTGTCATAAAATTCACTCTCTTCCTCTAATTACTTCTATTTTTACTTCGTCTTCACTATCTATTCCATGTTTAATTAAATAAATTCCATCAGTAAATCGTCTAATATCTCTTCCTCTTACCTTAGTTTTTTGTTCTAAGTTTGCAGTTGTTTGACTTACTTCTTCTAAATTTACTGCTGTTAAAATAATACTTTGTCCTTTTATTGCAACGTTTGTATTTCCTGCAATTTTAGCTCTTCTTGGAAATTTTTCTCCTAAAAAGTTTTTTATTAGTATTTCTTTATCTGTTTTTTCAACTGTCATTGGAAAGTGTGAGTAGCTTACTTGCATTTCGTATTTCCATCCATATTTTGCACTAAGTATCATATTTTTTATGTGTGCAATTGAAGTCATTAATATTGCTCTAGTTGGTTTGTTTTCAATTTTACCCGTTATTATAATATCTTTATTATTTAATTCAATTTTAATTTTATAATTATTAAAATCTCTTGCAACTTCACCCTTTGCTCCTTTAAATGTTAATTTACTTTTATCTAAAGTTACATTAACATCGTCTAGACATTTAATTGTGTATATTATTTCTTTTTTTGCTTCCATCTTAATCGCCTTTAATACATAAATGCTACTATTCTTCCACCAAGTCCATTTTTCTTAGCGTCTGAATGTGTCATTACTCCTTTTGAAGTTGAAACTACTAATAATCCAACATCTCTAGCTGGTAAGTATCTTTTTTCATATTTTTCAAATTCGTCTTTTTTTACTGCATATCTTGGTTTTACACCTTTGCAAGTATTTAATTTTCCACTTAATTTAACTGTGTATGAAATAATTCCTTTTTCATCTTTTTTTTCAAAGTCGTTTATATAACTATTTTCTTTTGCAACTCTTAGTATTTCTCCTAAGAATTTTGAAGCTGGTTTTATTTCGCAAATGCTTTTTGTTGCTGCTTCTGCATTTCTTATTTTTGTTAAAGCATCTGTAATTGGATCATTCATACTCATATTAACACCTAATCATATTTCTTAAAGCCTATTTTCTCTGCATTGTGTTTAAAACATCTTCTGCAAATTTCTAGTCCATATTTTTTTAATACTCCTTTTTGTGATTTACAAATTTTACATTTCTTTTTATTTCTTATTTCAGGTTTTCCTAGTTTTTCTTTAGTCATTCAAGTTCAACCCCTAAATTTTTTACAAATTGCATTGCTTCTTCTTTAGTAACTCTTTGTGCTTCTCCAACTTTTCTTTGTTCAATTCGTCTATATTTTATTCTATATCCTTTTTTTCTTAATGCTACAAGTACATCAAATCCAATTATTCCTAATTTTGGATCATATTTTGTTCCTGGAATATCAATATGTTCTCTTACTCCAAATCCAAAATTTCCTTCTTTATCAAAACTTCTAATTTTTAATTTATTTTCTTTTGCAGGTAATACTTTTTTTAAGAAGTCCATTGCTTCTTGTTTTCTTAATGTAACTTTTAATCCTAAATCTAAACCAGGTCTAACTCCCCAATCTGGAATTCTTGCTTTTCCTTGAGTTTTTGTTGGTTTTTTTCCAGTTATTTGTTTTATTATTTGTTCTGCTCTTTTCATTTTTTCTGGTTCAGCACCAACTCCAATATTTACTATTACTTTTTCAATTAATACTTCTTTCATAAATTTACACCTAGTTTAATTCTGCTAATTCAGCTTTACTATCTCCTATTACCATTGTATTTTTTTCAATTGTTTCATATTCTTTTCCATCAATTTCAATTCTTACTAATTTTTCTCTGCTAATTGATCCTTGTATTATTTCGGTTATTTTTCCAATTGAAGCACAATGTGCACCTTTTGTTATGTATACAATTGCTCCTTTTTTTAAGTCTAATATTTTTTCAACTTTTCCGTTAGGTAAAGTTATTTTTAAGGAATCTCCAACTTTTGCTTTGTCATTTTTTATAACTCTTCCATCATTTGTTCCTAATATAATTCCTTTTTTACTAGCAAATTTATTTGTTACTTTTACAATTTTCTCTTTGCTTTCTTCTTTAATTTCTTTTAAAATAATTCTTCTTTTTCTATCAAGTAAAACTCTAAAATTTAATTTTTGTGCAGGGATTGAAATTACATCAAATAAACCAATTGCAAGTGAATAATCTTTTACTACTTTTTCATTTACTTTTACTTGATTATCATTTAATATTTTTTTTACTTCTTTTGCGTTTTCTCCAAGTTTTATTATATTTCTTAATACTAATAATAATGCAATTGAATCATCTTTTTTATGTGGCCCTTTGTTTGTATTTACTGTCCAAGTATATTCTTTTCTACTTATTTTTGCAGTTTTTGGCGCATTTAATGCCTTCATTTTTTTTGCTTCTCCTTTTTTAGCCATTTTTGTTCACCTATTTTTTCTCCACTTTTTTTGCTTTATTATTTTTTAATCTTTTTTTATCACTCTTATCAATTTCAATTACTATTATGTTTGATGGATCTATTGCGATTTTATATTCTGTTCCATCACTCTTTTTTCCAACAATTTTTTCAATAAATATTTTCATTTTATTTCTTTCAACTTCAATTATTTTTCCAGTTTTTCCTTTGTTACTCCCTCTAACTATTTTTACTGTATCATTTTTTCTTAAAGGAATTGATCTTTTGCTTAATTCTTTTCTTAATTTTTCGTTTAAATGTCCTGCAATTGCTTTTGCTCTTTTGTGAAGTGGCATATTGTATTGTGCCTTTCTTGATTTGTTTGGTTTTTTACTATTCATAATATTCACCTTAAATTACTACGCTTGCCATTCCTGCAATTTTTGGAAATCTTTCTCCAACTTCTTTTGCAACGCATCCCTTAATTTCACTTGCTTTTGGTAGTCCTTCATTGTCTACTAAAACAACTGCATTATCTTCAAATTTAACTCTCATTCCATTTGGTCTTCTGTATTCTTGTCT
>CAZBHA010000096.1:2521-3110 GCA_964491675.1 uncultured archaeon | reverse complement strand
AGGAGTTGCTCCTTTTCTATGGATCCAGTTTTTACCACTTTTAATTACATGGTTGTGATTTTTATTTGCCCAAATTTCAAATTTTATTTCTTGGTTTATTGTTTTTTGAATAATATTAATTACATTTTTTGCAATTTCTGTTCTATTTAAAAGAGCAAATTCGAGTAAAAATTCTTGTGCGGCTAAGTACTCTTTTCCAATTTTAGAATTTTTGTTTAACTCAAAAGTGGCTTCACTATTTGCTATTGTATTTTTTTCTTCCATTGCTTTTTGCATGTAGTGCCCAGCAACTTTGTGTCCCAAATTTCTTGATCCGCAGTGTACAATTATCCAAATTTCATTTTTAAAATAATCAATTTCAATAAAATGATTCCCATGCCCCAAACTTCCTAAGTTGCTTAATCCCTTTCTTTTTATAAATTTTAAAATTTGAGAATCAATACTAGCTTTTTCTAATTTAATAAATAATTCTTTGAATTTTTCTTTACTTTCTTTACTAATTTTATGTTCGGCACTCATTTTGCCTAATCCCATTGGAATTTCTTTGTTAATATTATCAAAAATTTCCTTTGAATACTCTTTTACTTTA
>CAZBHA010000096.1:0-2481 GCA_964491675.1 uncultured archaeon | reverse complement strand
CTTCCCAATTATTTTTATTGCAGTAACTCCACACCCCACATCATAACCAACCCAAGAAGGAACAATTACTTTTTTAGTAACAATTACACTTCCAATTGGTGCAACATAACCTAAATGCGCATCTGGCATTAGTGCAGCGTCAATTACAAAAGGTAGTTCTATACATTTTCTAAATTGATCAATGGTATTACTGTCTAAGTTTTGAGCAAAAATTCTTGCTTTTTTAAAATCCATATTCTTCACTACTATAAGTAATTTGTTTGATTAGTATTAAGTAATTATTTGTTGTTTACAATTAAGATTTATTAGTACTACTAAAGAATTTTTTTGTTTAGTATTAAGCTATGTTGAATTAGTTTTTAATTTCAATTCCCATATGAACTTCTTCAGGTATTTCTACTCTCATTACTCTTTTTAGAGTTCGTTCATCTGCTTGAATATCAATTAATCTTTTGTGGATTCTCATTTGCCATTTTTCATAGCTTTCAGTTCCACCACCACACATACTTTTTCGTGTAGGTATAATTAGTTTTTTTGTAGGTAAAGAAATTTTTCCTGAGTGTTTAGCTCCAGTTCTTTCGGCAACTTCAACTATTTTGTTTGAAATATCCTCTAGTAATTTATAATCAGTACTTGATAAACTTATTCTTGCTGTTTGCATATTATAATCTCCTTTTCCTACTTTTTTTAAAATATAAAAGGACACTTGGAATAACCCAAGTGCCCGTTAATTTTTAATCTAGTTTAACTAGATTTATTTTTTTTCTTCTATTGAAAGGATTACTCCTGCTGCTACAGTTTGTCCCATGTCTCTTATTGCAAATCTTCCTAATTGTGGGAAGTCTTTGAAAGTTTCTGCACATACTGGTTTAGTTGGTACAATTTTTACAATTGCAGCATCTCCAGTTTTCAAAAACTTTGGATTTTCTTCAGCAACAGTTCCTGTTTTTGGATCCAATTTCTTTTGGATTTCTGTTAAACTCATTGACATTTGTGCTGTGTGTAAGTGGAATACTGGTGTGTATCCTACTGGGATTGCTGTTGGGTGATTTAATACAACAATTTGTGCAGTAAACGAAACCGCTACTTTTGGTGCACTTGTTACTGGACCCATTACGTCTCCTCTTTTTACATCAGCTGTTCCAATACCTCTTACTGAGAAACCAATATTGTTTCCTGGTTTAGCTACAGAGATTTTTTGGTGGTGTTCTTCAAGATCTTTTACTTCCCCAGTTTTTCCACTAGGCATGAAAATTACCTTGTCACCTGATTTTAAAGTTCCTGTTTCAATTCTTCCAACAGGGATTGCTCCAACACCTTTAATGTTATAAACATCTTGTACTGGCAATCTTAATGGTTTGTCAGTTGGTGCAGGTGGTGCTGTTAAATCATCTAGAGTTTCTAGTAATGTTTTTTCAGCGTATTTTAAATTATCAGTTTTATTAACTACGTTGTCTCCTTTCCATGCTGAGATTGGTACAACTTTAATATTTTCGTCTTTAAATCCAATTCCTTTTAACATTTTTGTCATTGTTTCTTTTACTTCTTTGAATTTAGCTTCATCATAATTAACTTCATCCATTTTGTTTACAGAAACAACTATTTGTTTTATTCCCATAACTTGTGCAAGGAAGGCGTGTTCTTTTGTTTGAGGTTGAGGTCCTTCTTTTGCTGCTACACTTAATACTGCGGCATCAGCTTGTGAAGTTCCTGTAATCATGTTTTTTACAAAGTCTCTGTGGCCTGGTGCATCAATTATTGTGAATTGGTGTTTTTTAGCATCAAGTCTTTTATAAGAAACATCAATTGTTACTCCTCTTTCTCTTTCTTCTTTTAAGTTATCCATTGCGTAAGCAAAAGCGAAAGTTCCCTTTCCTTTTTCTTTTGCAATATCTTCAAGTTTTCTATATTCTTGTTCAGATAGAGCTCCTCCATCATAAAGTAATCTTCCTACCGTAGTAGATTTACCATGATCAACGTGACCAATGAAAACTATGTTAATTAATTCTTTATCTGCCATTTTCTTACACCTCAATTAAATATTTTTTTCCTTCCTCATTTTTGCCAATTAAATGGCTTTGCTTAGTTATTTTTCATAAAAAAAGCTTTATAAAGCTTGTTATAAAACTTTTTTTAAAATAAATTTTATTCTAAAAAGAATGACCAGTTTTTAATTTCTTCAGGCATTCCTTTTCTTTTTCTTATTTCGCCAGTTACACTTGATTGTAGTTCTGCAGGTAATTTTTCATATCCATAATATTCAGCAGTCCAAACAGCTCTTCCTTGTGTTGCTGAACGCATTGCACTACTAAATCCAATTAATTCTTTTACTGGGGCTTTTCCAATAATAATTGAAGAATCTCCTTCAGTTCTCATTTCAGTAATTTGAACTCTTCTTGAACCAAGTTCTCTACTTGCACTTCCCATTTGATCTTCAGGAACAGTTACTACCGCTCTTTTTTCTTTAGTTACAAGCTCTAC
>CAZBHA010000095.1:0-3147 GCA_964491675.1 uncultured archaeon | reverse complement strand
GAGACACGGCTAAAATTGCGCCGGGATAATCTAAAAAGGCTTTTTCAATTATTTCACAAGCGTCAATATCTAAGTGATTTGTTGGTTCATCAAGTAAAAGTAAATTTGGTTTTTCTAAAAGCACTTTTATTAAATTAAGTCTAGATTTTTCTCCGAGTGATAATTGAGAAATAGGTTTATTCACATCATCATCATCTATAAATCCGCCAATTGAGAGTTGTTGGCGAGTGCCACCATGATTTTTAACTAAAGAATATATTTCTTCATAAAGTGTATTATCACTTTTTAGATCTCTTAGTTCTTGATCTACATAACCCATTCTTCCTTGTGGGTGTAATTCAACTCTTCCAGAAAGCGGTGGCAGGCGTCCTTCAATTGTTTTTAATAAAGTACTTTTCCCAATTCCATTTTCTCCAGTAATAATAACTCTTTCTCCAACACTCAAACTAAAATTAATGTCTTTTAAAAGTGCTTTATCATAACCCACACTTAAATCAAATAATTCTAAAATTACGCTTGCATTTATTGGTTTTGATTCAATAATTGTTTTAAATTTTGATTTATCTAAATCTGGTTTTTCAATAGCCTCTCTTCTGTCTAAAAGTTTTTGACGGTATTTTCCTTGTTTTACTTTTAGTGGACTTTTTCCAATTCTTGCAATTTTATCTTTTTCTTCAGCAATATATTTTTTTTCAAGCAAATATGCTTTTTGTTGAGCATTAAATGTTTCCTCGCGCATTCTAACATATGAAGTGTAATTTCCATTATATTTTATCCATTTTCCTTTTTCTATTTTTAAAATAGTATCGCAAACACCATCTAAAAAAGATCTGTCGTGAGTTATCATTATTACAGTTCCACTAAAATTTTTTAAATATTTTTCTAAAATACTAAGTCTATTAAAATCTAGATGGTTTGTTGGTTCATCAAGTAATAATAAATCAGAGTTTGAAGATAAAATTTGAGCAAGAGAAATTATTGCTCTTTGTCCTGTTGAAATAGAACCAACCTTTTGATTAAGCCACTCTTCTTTTACTTCTAGCGTACTTAAAATAGATTTTATTCTATTAGTTGGAAGATTACTTTCGTGTTTTTTAAGTTCGGTTTGCAAATGAATATATTTTTCAGTTAATTTATTTAATTTTTCATGATCTTCATAAATTTCTGGGCTAACTAATAATTTTTCAAGTTGACTAAGTTGTTTTTCAAATTCGTTTTGATGGTGTACTGTAGCACTTTCTCCAATAGTTTCTCGCACAGTTTTATTTAGGTCAAGGTCAATATGTTGAGAAAAATAAGCTGCCTTTCCATTAAAATCAATTGTTCCATGATAGTCGATTTGCCCCAAAATTGCTTTTAGAAGGGTAGTTTTTCCTACTCCATTTCTGCCAATAATGCCTACTTTTGCACCATCTCGTATTCCAACACTTTGTTCTTTAATTAGTTCTCTATCCCCAATATTAATTGAAAGATCTTTAATTGATAATGCCATAAATAGTTTTTAACTGGTTTAATTATTAAATTAACCTAATTTTTTTAATTTTCATTAAAATACTAAGTTTATTAACCATTCTCATTTGAAAATTATTTAGATGATTACATTAAAAATTAAGGGACATGATATTACAGTGTTACCTACTAAAAATTCTTTTGATAGAAAGTGCTTGCAATATAAAAATAAAATTATAACCCAGCTTATAAAAATTGGGGTAAAAAGAGACGATGTTGAGTTTGAATATGAGGGGCCTAGTTTTAAACCAGTAAAAGCACTTGTTGCTTGGTATATGGGGGGGCATTATTTATCTTATGATAATAATTCTCAAAAAAAATATGTTGATAATATGGCAATTGTTTCAAAATTAATTGAAAAAGAAGTAGAACTTGTAATACTTGAAAAAAAACCAATTAATGAATTTATTGATGAATTTAAACATGATGAAGAATTACTTGAAAAAAGAAAAGAAGCAAGAGTTGCGCTTGGTGTTAAAGAAAACGAAAATGATTTTGATTTAATTCATAAAAAATATAAAGAATTAGCTAAAAACCTTCATCCTGATATGCCAGGTGGAGATCATGAAAAATTTAAAGAGTTAAATAATGCGCACAAAATTCTAAAAAAAGAATTAATTTAATTTTTGTATACTTTTTTAATAAAAATAAAAAGAACATAGATTTTTTATAATTTTGCAAGCAAAGTTAAAACAAAATTTGTATACTACTTTTATAATTTTGCAAGCAAAGTTAAAACAACATGCATTGTTGCAAATATAAAAGTTAAAATTGCAAGCCTATTGTGCCATTTAAAATTTATTTTTATTTTTGTGTTTTTACCTAGCATTGGAATTAGTCCTGTTAAAATTAAAAAAATAAATGCAATTGATCCTAACCAAATTACAAAAGAAATTCCAAATATTTGAAAATAAGCAATACTAAAAAAATCAATCATTTAATTCACCAATATTATATTGTTCCCTTCTTGTTGTTGCGCTAGCTGAATGTGGTATTGGAGGATCTTTTGCTTTTGTACTAAAAACAATTGTCGCATCTTTTCCACACCATTCAGTAATTATATTTCCACCAGGGTGAAAACTAATAAAATTAGTTATATCATAAACCTTATTATCAAAAATCATCCAACAATCTTGCGGAGTACTATGTAGTGAAACTTCTTCTAAAGAATAAGTAGTGTTTTGAGAATTCTCTTCATTTGAGAGTTCATTAACTTCTCCAACTTGTGTACAACCACTTAACAAAAATAAACTTAGTAAACATAATAAAAAAATTAATTTTAATTTCAACAAATCACCAATAAAATAAAAATCCAAAATTATTTTAAATAGAAGTATTTTTAGTAAATAACTACTAAATACAAAACGATTATTAACTTAATCAGAGTATATATTATACTTTTTCAAAAGAAAAAGGGGAGTTAAAAAAATGGGTTTATTTGATTATTTAAATAAAAGTATGAAAAAAATGAATGTACTTGATATGAGTCTAACAAAAATAGCAGTTTTTGCTTTTGCTTTAATGCTTGCAAAATTATGGGATCCAATACTTTTGCTTGAGTGGTACTGGTATGCAGGAATTTGGGTTGTTGCAGCAATTGTTCCAATGTATCATTTTTTCAAAAAATGATTTTTTTTG
>CAZBHA010000094.1:316-3174 GCA_964491675.1 uncultured archaeon | reverse complement strand
TTCAAAAACACGCATATCTTTTTTTAGATTATTATCAAACCATTTTTGCATTTTTAAATTCATCCAAATTGGATTTTTCGATTTCATAAATAGCTCAATTGGATTAATTCTTTGAGTAACAACCGCATTAATCTGACTCACAATAACTGTTCTAAAATATTTATAATCCAACATCCCACCCTATTCATTTAATTTAAAAAAAACAGAATTACCTGTTTTCGCAAAATATTCGTATCCGTTCTCCTTTAAAAATATATATATTTTGTCATTCACAAAATCTTCAAGTTTACTATTTAATATTTCAACAATAATTACTTTTGGTTTATATTTATCCCAATCATTTGATTTTAAAACATTAAAATCAAACCCCTCAGTGTCAATTGAGAGAAAATCAATTTCTTTATTTTTTACATATTTATCAAGAACAAAAGATAATTTTTCTAATTTGACATCAATTTCACTAATTATTTTTTTACCATTTTTTTTTCTTTCATTTTTTACCTTTTCTGAAAAAGTGTTTAATTGTGATTCTTCAAACATATAATATTTCATTTTTCCAGGTTTGTCTGAAATTCCAATGTTTAGATTAATATCTCTTTTTCTGTACTTGTCAAACAACTTTTTTGATTCTGGCAAAGGATCAATATTTATTCCAGACCAACCTTTTTTATAAAAATAATAAGTATTTGAATATCGTTTTGGATGATTTGCTCCCACATCAACATAAAAACCATTTTTTTTATTACCAAAAAACCTAGCTAAAACAAGATCTTCCCCTTCTTGAGAATAGGATTTTGTTGAAAAAAATAAATTATCTCTTATCTGTGCTAAATTTTTTTTCAAAATAGATATAACCATAAAACCACTCTTTAATTAATCAAACTCTGTTCAAGCTTATAAATATTAACTAAACTATATTGTCGCTTGCTAAATCCTTCTTTTGAAGCTAAAAAATAATTATAATCCAAATTAACTAAATTGCCCAAAATCCAATAACACGAATTTACATAACCATTGTTAAAGAATTCAATTACTTTTGTTCCTTTTTCACAAAAAACAAGGTTTGTTAGGGCCGCGCCATGTGGAGCAACAATTATTTTTGCAGAATTGAATATTTTTGCTTGTTCAAATACTGACAAACCATCCATTTTAACTGGAGTAAACCCTTTTTTCTTTAAAAAGTTAATTAATTCTTTTTCATTAGTAACTTTTCTGTATTTTACATTACCTCTGCAAACATAAAGTTTTTCATATTTTTTATAATTTTTTTTGTTATATTTTTTTAAAAATAATTTCCTAACAAAATCACAAACTTCTGGCGTTGGATTGCCTGAATAAATTGGCATTGAAGAAAATAAACCTTCTTTTGCTTTAATGTGTGTTTTTTCATTCAAATCAATAATTTTGTTTTGTTTTATTTTTAATGCTTTTAGTGAATCTTTTTGAAATTTTTTATTTTTTGAAAATAAGTAATAATCTGTTTTCAAACTAGTTTTTTTAATAAAATATAATCTTGGTAAGATTTCAAACATCCAATGAAAATAGTTTTCAGAATTACTAATTATTAAAACTCTTGAATCAATTATTTTAATTTTTGGTAAAACTAAATAATTTTTATAAGAAGTCATACTTGCAGCTAAAGGAGAAACATCTTTATTAATATCAATATTATTTTCAGTTATAATATTAGCATTTTTTGAGATTATTCTGACATTTTTTATTAAACCAACAAAAACTTGTTTGTTAGGCACAATATATCTTTCTGGAAAGTTTTTGTGAATTTCTTTCTCAATCGTTTTTGGTTTTTTTATTACAATACCTTTATTTTCTAAAAAAAATATTCTCGAATTATTTTTCTTTGCATATTCTGGAAAATAAACTTCTTTTTTTGGAAATTCACCAACAAATCTTTGAATTATTTCAAATTTATAAAAAAATAATTTTAGTTCATTTAAAAACAAATAGATATTTTTTAAATAATTCAATTTAACACCTAAAATCCTAATTTTGTCAATATTTTTTTTACTTTTTTTAATTGATTTTTACTTAATTTATTAGAAAAGTTATCCCTCAAAAACATCATTGATTCTACTTTAAATTTATCAATCAAATTAAATTTCCCTTTTGAAAAATATTTCATATAAAACTTTGTAGGTCCTTGAAAATGTAAACATTTCATTCTTATTTTTCTACCTGTATCTTTTTGAATACAATAGGGTAAATTATTTTCAAATATAACCTTTTTAATTTTCCCATTCATTTCAACATTTTGAAGCGTTAAAAATCCAGCATCATAAGTTGCACTATCAAAAATATCGGTTATCTCTCCAACTTTCTTTGGATATCTTTTATAATATTCTGCCCAAGCAGTCATATCATTAACTCCACCATGCATCTCACCATCTTTAAAAAATTCCCAAAAATCTTCAAATATTTTCTTCTCTTTTGAATGTGTAAATAAAGCATAAGTCAACTTACAATATTCATCAAGTGCTTTTGAATTTCCAACAAAATTAAATCCTGCACTTGTATGATTTGCAAGAGTTATATCACACTTTGAGAAATTTTTATAAAAATCAGTAGTTATATTTTGAAATAATAAAACATCAGAATCGCAGGTTAAAAATTTCTTTATTTTGTGTTTTTTCACAAATTCATTTATCACAAACCATTGTTCAAAACAAAATCTTTCAACAACCATGGTGTTGTTACTCATATGTCTATAAACCTTTCTAAATTTTAAAGCTGACTTATTATAGTCTGAAATTGGATAATATTCCACAAAAGCAGGAATATTTAAAACATCTTCTCCTAAAAGAATTATCCTAGACTTAGGATTAAATTTTTTTGCATTTTCT
>CAZBHA010000094.1:0-306 GCA_964491675.1 uncultured archaeon | reverse complement strand
ACCTCAAATAAAAAGATGGACCAACATAATCAAATATTATTGGTAGTGCTTCTTTATTTTTACTTTTTAAATTCATTAATAATCCTCACTAAATTAAATGATTTTAATTGCATTATAAAAAGCTTTCTTGTTTCTTTAAAAAGTAAATTACTAAAATATGTTACACAAAAATAAGAAATCAAAGTAGCAAATGCTGCCCCCATAATCCCATAAATTGGAATTAAAATTAAATTTGAAATAATATTAATTATTGCACCCAATAAAGATACAAAAAAAGTAATTTTGTATAATTTTTCTGAATTAATA
>CAZBHA010000093.1:2264-3180 GCA_964491675.1 uncultured archaeon | reverse complement strand
TGCAATTCGTTGTTTTAAAAAAAGTTCTTCAGTTAAACGCTTTAAACTCCCTTCACCACTACCATATGAGTAAATATTACTAATACTACTTAATGCTCTTTTTATTTCAATACTTGGTAGAGTATAATTTATTTCTTTAATTGATTCTTCAAAACTTTTTCCGCTTTCCATGTCTTTTACAATTTTTTTAAATTCATTTTCAACAACACCTTCTTTTTCACAAATTTTTTTTAGTGCAATAAAAAAAGAATTTCCTATTTTTATTTCAGTTACAAGTTTCATTAAAAAGAAGGGGAGTCCTGCTTCTACTTGTTTTATTTTTCGCTTATTTTCTAAAATTGGTTTTATTGAAAGTAATAAAAAAATCGTGCAAAAAGTTCCAATCCCCACAGCAAAAGAAATAAGTAAGTTTGTTATGTATACTTCTATTGAAAATATTGTAGCAAGCCCGACAAAAAGAGCAATTTTTAGGTTTTTAAATTTCTGTTTTTCTATTTCACTTTTTTTAATATTTTTTCCTAGTTCTTTTTCAATAAAACTTTTCTTCTTTAATTTTTTTATAAGAAAATTATCCTTAATTTCTTTTTTCATAAAATAGAACTTTTTTTTTAATTTAAAAATCTAATTTAAAAATCGCTAATTGTCGATTTTATTAAAAAATTGTTTTTAAAACATTGCCTCTTTATTATATGTAGAAAAATAAGGTGTTTTTTTGGAAAAATTTGCAGTAGACATTAATAAAGATCCAAGTGAATGGTACACTCAAATAATAAAATTAGCAGAACTGGCTGATATTAGATATGGTGTAAAAGGATTTTTAGTTTTCCAACCATGGAGTGTAGACTCAATGGAAATAATGTTTGAATATTTAGAAAAAGATTTAAAGAAGAGGGGGCATGAAAAATACTGGTATCCT
>CAZBHA010000093.1:0-2254 GCA_964491675.1 uncultured archaeon | reverse complement strand
CTTGAAGCAGATCATGTAGAAGATTTTACTCCTCAAGTATTTTGGGTAACTCAAGGTGGAGACACTGAATTTGAAAGTGATCAAAAATTAGCCCTAAGACCAACAAGCGAAACAGCATTTTACTCAATGTTTTCAAAATGGATTAGATCATATAAAGACCTTCCACTTAAAACTTATCAACGCGCAAATGTTTTTAGATATGAAACAAAAGCCACTCGGCCATTTTTAAGAAGTAGAGAATTTTACTGGATAGAAACTCATAATGCTTTTGCAACAGAAAAAGAAGCTTATGAAAATGTTTTAGCAGATATGCAAACAACTAAAGATATTGTTTTTGGAGTATTTGGAATTCCAACAATTGTATTTAAGCGACCTGAGTGGGATAAATTTCCTGGAGCAGTTTCAACTTATGGAGCTGATGCAATTACTCCTAGTGGAAAAGTAGTACAACAACCTAGTACTCATCTGCTTGGAACAAATTTTTCAAAACCATTTAATGTAAAATTTGTTGATGAAAATGAAAAAGAACAATATGCTTACTTAACTTGTTATGGACCATGTGTATCAAGAATTTTTGCAAGTGTAATTTTAACTCATGGGGATAATAAAGGTTTAAAATTTCCTTTTGAAATTGCTCCAAAACAAGTTGTAATAATTCCAATAATGAGTGAAAAAGAACCAAAAGTTTTAGAAAAAGTAAATGAAATAAAACAAAAATTAGAAGAAAAAGATTTTAGGGTTATAATTGATAGTAGTGAAAAAAGACCTGGTGAAAAGTTTTATTATTGGGAATTAAAAGGAGTTCCACTGCGAATAGAAGTTGGTCCAAGAGAACAAAAAAATAAAAAAGTTTTAATTTACAGAAGAGATACTGAAGAAAAAATTGAAGTTAATGAATTTGATTTAGTAAAAAAAGTTGAAGAACTAGGTTTAGATTTATCAAAAAATTTAAAAGAAACTGCGATGAAAAATTTTAAAAATATAATAAAAGATGCAACTTCTATTAAAGAAATAAAAACTATTGTTGATAATGGTGGAATTGCTAGAATTGAGTTTTGTACTGACCAGTTAGATGGAGAAGAGTGTGCTGGGATAATTGAAAAAGAAACTGGTGGGGAAGTTCGCGGAACAAGAAATGATATTATTGAAAAACCAAAAGGAAAATGTGCTGTTTGTGGTAAAAAAGCGAATATTGTAACATATGTTGCAAAATCTTATTAATTATTTAATTACTATTTGGCCAAGGGTATCTAATTAATACAATTCCGCTTCCTCCATTTCCGCCTGGGCTTGAATTACTCCATAAATTTCCACCGCCTCCGCCTCCACCAGTATTTTCTAGTCCTGATTGTGCTGCATAAATAGATCCTTGTTTATGTCCATTTCCGCCGCCGCCATTTCCTCCTTCTCCAACTGGTGCAGTAGCTGGTCCTGAACCGCCTCCGCCGCCACTAAAAAAACCATTTTCTCCAAAATTAGTTCCGAATTTATCACTAAAATCTAAACCATTTCCTCCTTTTCCAGAAATTGTGTTTGTTACAGCATTTCCTCCAACTTCTCCAGCGCCGCCTCCGCCGCCGTATGAATTTCCACTTCCTAATCCACCATCATTTCCATATCCTATAGCTTCAAATCCAGTAAATGTTTTTTGTTGGGTACTTAATCCAAAAGATCCTGCAATATTATTACCTGATCCCCCTCCATTTCCACCATTAGTTCCACTTCCCCCTCCGTCTCCACCGCTTCCGCCACCGAGTGCAGTAAATGTAAGAAAACTTGAATTATTTCCTGAAGTTTTTCCACTTGAATTACTATTAACTGTTGCGCCTATTCCTCCAGCTCCAACTTCAATATTATAATTATAAAAATCAACTTCAAAATTTTCAATAAATATTAATCCTCCAGCGCCGCCTCCACCAGCACCATGTTCTTGACCGCCTCCGCCTCCGCCTCCACCAACAACTAGTATATCAATTAATCCTGAATTGGTTACATTTAATGTACTTGTTCCAATTGTTGTAAATGCATGTATTTTGTAATTTGTATCTGTTGACGAATCAAAGTAATAGCTGATTGTTCCGCCTGTTGCTGATAAATAATTTGTTGTGTCTTCTTGGAAGTTTGCTGTTATTGTTCCTGCACTGTTTATTGTTGCAGCTGTTGACGCTGATGTTGGATTAGTTATTTCGATGTCTCCGTTGAATGTCCATGATGAGAAGCTGTTGCTTCCGGAGGGACTTGCAGTTATTGCGTT
>CAZBHA010000092.1:0-3252 GCA_964491675.1 uncultured archaeon | reverse complement strand
CTTATGTGATTTGCACTTGCTGCTCCAAAAATAAAAGGCAGGGCAGTTCCAAAAGCAACAACAACATTTCCTAAATACTTTTTCTTATATAAAACCGTGGAATAAATTATAAGTAAAATAGAAATTAATATTGCAATTACAAAAGTTGAAAAATTAATAAATAACGCCAAAGTATTTCCTATTAAAAATAAAATAATAGAATATTTCATTGCTTGGTTTTCAGTAATTCTTTTTGAAGGGATTGGTTTTTCTTTATTTATTTTTGAATCAATTTTTGCATCAAATACATCATTGATTACATTTCCTGCTGCGCAAATAAATAAAGTAGCAAAAATTGCTAAAATTAAATTAATATTAATATCAAATGTTATTAGAAAATATCCAATTGCAGTAGCAATACTGGCTAGCACACAATTCTTTGGTCTAATAATTTCTAAATAAGCATTTTTCATGATAAGAATAAGTATTAAGTTTATTAAAATACTTTCTAAAAAAAGAAAAATTAATTATTTTAAGCAGATGATTTTCTTTTCTTTTTCTTAAGTCTTAATCTTTTTGAATCGCATTTTCTACATTTAATAGGTTTTCCAGTTCCAACTCTATTAGTAGCATTACATCTTTGACAAACAAAAACGTTTTCAAAATGTCTTTTAGTTGATAATTCTTGTGCCATTTTTAACTCACCATATTTGATTAATTCTAAAATAAAATTAAGAGATAACATTTATAAAGCATTTCACTAAAATTTCTTTATATTGGTGAAAAATAGGGTTAAACCTATTAATATCTTTAAAATTTAGTTTCCAAAGGAAACTAGCACAATTGTAAGATACTATGCCCCTGTAGTGCAGCGGTCAAGCATCCTGGCCTTTCAGAATTTTTTTCAAAAATTCAGTAAAAGCATTTGGCTATCTCTTATGAGACAGCCAGAAAGCGAATTAAGAAAAAAATTGTAGATAGCCGGTGACTCGGGTTCGAATCCCGGCGGGGGTATAATTACAACTAGTCTGAGTCCAAAAAATCAGAATACTACTATTGTGGTTGACAGTTATTTTAAACATATTTTTCAAACCATTTTTTTGAATTAAATAAAAATATAAAGTTAGCGTCGGTTGTTTGAATTTATTACTAATTTTACTTGTCGTGTTTGCATTTATATGTATTGGTCTACTATTTTTTTATTATTTTTACTCTTAAGTTGAGTATATCCTAAATAAATAAGCCCTCCAAAACCACCAAGGAAAAGGATTAATAATACAGAAACTAAAACATTAAAATTTTTATTTTCTTTAATGTCTCCACCAATAAGAAGTGCAAGACCAAATATAAATGCTAATCCAATAATTATACCAAAGGGCATTAACCAAATATGAATTAAAGGGGTGTTTGAGATTATTTCTACTACTAGGCAAAGTGCATTTTCTCCAGCTGAATAATATGGGCAACGCTCAAGTCCAAATTTTATTATAATTCCAGTTATTCCCCAAATAAGCCAAATTATTGACACTAAAAAAATTAATATTCTTTTTGACATAGCATAATATTATTTTAGGTGTTTAAATATTTTTGGTTTAAGTAATAAGATGTGATTTTCAAATAATTTAATAATTTTCAAAAAAATATAATGAGGGTGTAAAAATTAACTTAAGTTGCTATGCTTTTTTAATACAAATTTAGAATATGGGGTATTAAAATTTAAAAATTGAATATGCTTTAAAAAAAATTAATTTAGTCTATGCAAATTTGTAATATTTTTTAGAAAGGTTTAAATTAACTTGCTGTTTAAGGTATGATATGAGATTAAATTTTTTTTTGGTTAGTGGAATTTTAATTTTTTTTCTAATTATTTTTTTAAGTGGTTGTGTAGAATCTGTTCCAAAAATTACTCCAAGTATGTCTGCAACTGCTTGGAAATCTACTCAACCATTTGCATTTTTGAACTATGATTTTTCAGGCAGTACTTTTTTAGTAGAAATCTACAATAATAGTTTGAGTGATATCTATCTTGAATCTGTTTCAATAGGGGGGAATGTTTTTGAAGTTAATAAACAAATTAGATTTTTTGATTCGATAAATATTGAGATCCCTATGTCTTCAAATTGTATTTCTGGTGAAAAATATTTCTTCTCTCGGGAAAGTATAATCATAAAATTTGAACCAGGAAAAATAGAGGTGGAGCCAAGAATGGAACTTATAAATGAAGATGGGGTTCAGAAAAATGTTATGGATATAGCTGGGATTTGTAAATAATAAAAGTTTTATTGCCCGGCGGGGCAAGCGTACAATTAGTTCGAGTCCAAAAAATCCTAATACTTACATTATGATTAATAGTTGTTTTAAACATTTTTTTATTGTGAAAATCAGTTCTTTTATTTTTGGCATAATTTCACTTTCATATATTTTATATAGTAGTTTAGCATTATTTTTTATATAAATTAAATTGGGTTTAATAGAAAAAATATGGGTATGATTTTTTATGGTTTCACCAAGAAAAAACAACTTGAGTTCTAATAGGGGTAAAATAGGTCTGTTTATACCAATAGAAAAAAGAGTTGCAAAAGAATTTCGTAAAAGTGCTATTGAAAATCACCGCGAAATGATTAAAGATGGGCAACCCAATGAAAGATTAGCTAGGCACCTAAAGTATATCAGAGAACAACATAGAACTATTTTAGGTAATAAAACAGAGAAAAAATAGCTAACCATTTATTTTTTATATTACTTTTTAAAATACTAATATTATGGTATTGAAGTTGAACCCAAAGGGTTAGTATTGTAGTGTTCTTCGTCTTGTGGTAACTAACACGGTAGAAGTATAAAAAATGATAAAGTCCAATTTCAGCTATCTTATATACTCAAGTCAGCTAAAATAATATAAAAAAGTGTTATTTTTATGGCTTATGGAAAACTAAATACTTCTCAAGTAAAAGAGATTGATAATAAATTATATCAATTAAAAACTAAGATGATTAAAGATGCTGGGTTTGTTTTCAAATCACCTAGTAAAAAAGTGACTTCTACAGAACTTATTCATGAACTTGACAGACAAGTTGATTTATTTGATCCAAAATTAAGACATGAGATAAATTCTGCAAAAACCAGCCTAAGAAAAAAATTAACTCATCAATTTTTACAAAATAGTGGTTCTGATAAATTAAAAAATAAAAAAGCTAATAATAAAAGAAATAATTTTTGATGTTAAAAAAAAGTTTTAGAAACTAAATAATTTATTATTTCACGCTAAACATTGTT
>CAZBHA010000091.1:0-3266 GCA_964491675.1 uncultured archaeon | reverse complement strand
ATTTAAGGGTTCAAGTTTGGACAATATTTCGGGCAAAAAAACAAACGGTAGAAACATTCCAATCTGGTACCAAAAAAAAGAATATCAAAAAATCGAAGAATATATCAAAGATGAAGCAAAATCGTTCATCCACTTAAACACATGGTTATACAAAACAATGCCCGACTTCTTGGAACAATACAAAAAAAGTATTTGATTATTATACTCCCCGTTTTGTGAGTGTCATCTTTTTTAATTCTCGTTCAGCATACTGCTTACTTAGAATATAATCTGGAAATCCTTTTTGAGTATCTTCATTTGTTACTTCTTTTAATTTTAATGTTTCCTTATATTGCTCAGCCATATTAAACACTTTCTGATTTTTAGATTTATTTTTTAGTAAATTGTCAAGAGTAAAACATGCATCAGTTGGATATATTGCATTTATTTCTTGTTTTTTATCTAACCTATAATATCCATAATCCGACCGATTAAATAATCGTACTTTATCGTGTTTTATATTTTTTAAATTTGTGTAAAACTCTTTAGGGCGTTTAATTCTCGCATGTTGTTCACCAACAGAATCAAAACCATACCCAAAATTTAGAAAGTCTTTTGCTGTAATGGCATTTGCGTCTTTTTTTATTCGCCCAATGTTTGTGTTTAATGAATATAAAAAAGTATTTTCAAGGATTTTCTCGCTACTTAATTTTCTTAATATTGGACGTATTTGTAGATGTTGTATAGTTTTTCCTTCAAAATCAAGGTAAAAAGAATTTATACCTTCATTCAAGTAAAATGGAATTATTTCATCAGTAATATAATCTCTTGGAAGCCCTGATGGTAAAATGCCCATTATCGGTTTTTTATTCCATTGTTTAATTATTTCAATTGACTCTTTTAAATAATTTTTATATTTTTCAAGTTCTGTTGAATTAATTTCGTTTGGATAAGTTGTTGTTGCTGGAATTGGAGTTATATCAGAATATGAATAAGCAGTATCTGTGAGACATTCAATTTCTTTTGTAGAAGGCATCCCTTTATCTGCATATTTTAAAAATAAAAAAGATAAGTCATCAGTTCCAACTTTATTAAACGGAGTATTCAATTGTTGTTCAAATCTTTTTGCGTATTCACTTGAACTATTAATATTATTGATTTGTTCTTTTTTTATTTCTTTATATACTTCAGTTATTCCCGGTTTCTGATAAAGCCAATCATTTGCAGTTATTTTTGTTAAGTCAATCGCTTTTAACGGAGTAATAAGACTTTTATTACCAACTTTTATTTTTTGTATTCTAAATGGTGTTGTTTCATCACAATTTAATGTTTTTACATCAGTATGCTCGCTCATGTTACCACATATCCTTAAGGTGTGATTTTTTTAAAAAGAAACCGTTTTGAATTAACTTATCAATTAACTTATTGGCTTCTAATTTATTAATAATATCTTTATCGACAAGATGTTTAATTAGTTTACATGTCCCTTCAAATTTGACACTGACTGATTTAGCGACATTTGTTGCTTTTTTGTCATCCAGTATACAAATCGAATCATATCCCTTAGCTTTATGTTTTTGGCAAACTGCAATTATAGAAAGTTCACCTTTTCCAATAAATGGAAATTGTGCTTCCAAATTTAATATTTCTTGTTCTGTTATTTTTGCAACAAATATTTTTTTATCCTTTATTGACTCTTCTAAAAAATGCTTTGAAAATCCTTTAGCAATTTCTTGCCTGACATTATTTGTTGTATTTAATTTGTTTCCAAATAAAATAAATTGAAATAATAAATCTGGTCTATTAATACGACTATTGAAATTTATTATTGGTGTTGAATCAAGAAACATTTGGCAAGTCATTTAATCACTGTTTAACTGTTTATAAAATCTTTCAAGTGGGAGTCCAGCAATTTGAGCTGCTTTTTCCAACGAGACTTTTTCTTTTTTTAATAACTTTAGAGCAAGAGAAATTCTATTCTTTTTTATTTCTTCAAATACTGTTGATTCTTCAGTCATTTCAGGATATGAAAAATAAACAAAAGCAAGTAATTCATTCATTTCAAGACCATTAGCAAAATCCTTCAATCGGTCAATTAGTTCTGCTCTTTTTTTGTCTTGCGAATAAATCTTTCTTGCAATTCTTTTACCTTTATCAGTTAATAATATCTTTTTGTCTTCATTCTTAACTAAGTTGCACTTTTTTAATTCATTTAATTCATCTTCTGCAATTTCGCTATCAGGACCAAATAAATATGGTTCAAAATCTAATTCTTCTTCTAATAACGGAAAGTTTTTTGATATAAGAAACATTTCTTTTTGAAACCATGTCTTTCCTTTTATTGGTTCCAAATTATTTGAAAAGAGTAATGCTAAAATATTTTCTTGAACTGAATTAAGCTTGTTTTCCATTTTCTCCACCCAACAATTTTAACATTTCTTTTAATTTTTTGTAGGTAAGGACTTCAGTCAAGTCAGTAGTAATTTCAAGCACGTCTTTGAATTCTTCAATTGAATAGTTGAGGTTTGTTTGTGCAATGCTAAATGACTTTGTCTTGTCAAAGTTATTCTTACCTTGCCCTTGTTTTTTAATAGTAATTTCTCCCCAACGTTCTTTTAATACTCTCATGGTTAAACCTCTGGTATAATTAATGGTACAACCATATTTTAAACTTATGTTGGATGTAATTTTAAAAATACTTTAAGTGAGGGAATTTGTCTTATTTTCTAAAAGTGTTTTTGTCAGTTACTTTTCTTATGGCACCTTTTAACCAAAGAATTGCACGTTCGAAGACTTCAATGTCTTCACCCATTCGACCTATGCTTGCATTGCAATCGCCACAAATATATCCTCTTATTTCTCCAGTCTCATGATTGTGGTCTAAACAAACTTGATTCTTATGCCAGATTTCTCTTTTTCTCTTACAAATGGGGCATTGGAATATTTCGCCTGACTTTGGACGGGGGTGTTTTTCTTCATATTCTTTTTTTATTTTTGGGGGAATGGGTTTCGTCTTTTTCCCACATTCCTTACAATAAGCTCTTCTTACAATAATACTGCCTTTCCTATACTGGTTTTTTGCAAATTCAGTTTCGTGTTTTCTCTCTCCACACCTACTACAAATTTTATATTCTGGACTATTCCTACCTGAACCATCATTAGTCATGTATTTTATTAAGAACTTGAGGTTTAAATATAGTGCTGTTTTAAACGCTTGTTAGCTGCATCACAATATTTTTTTACAATGTCACTTCCAAGATATTTTCGTCCATTCTTTAGTGCCATTT
>CAZBHA010000090.1:0-3371 GCA_964491675.1 uncultured archaeon | reverse complement strand
GAATAGATTCTCAAGAAGATAAGCAATCTCTTAGAGTAGAACTACTTGAACAAATTGAATCTAAGTTAGATAAAAAAAGAGATTTCACTTGTCCAGAAGTGAATTTTTTGATTGATTTTAAGAAAAACACAATATTAGTGTGTCTTTTAGAGGTATTTGTTAGTGGAAATTATTGTAAATTTTTAAGAAATATTGCTCAAACCCAGCATTTTTGCAAAAAATGTAAGGGGCGAGGGTGTGAGGAATGTAATAAAACTGGAAAAACAACATCTGAAAGTGTTGAAGAATTACTTGCATCTGTTTTAGTAAAAGAATTTGATGGTTCTCAATTAATTTTTCATGGGGCTGGGCGAGAAGATGTTGATGTGTTAATGTTGGGTGCAGGGAGGCCCTTTATAGCAGAAATAACAATTCCTAAAAAAAGAAATATTGATTTAGAAAAAGTAGAAAATGAAATTAATAAAAATTTTAATGGAAAAATTAGTGTTAGCGACTTAAAAATAGTAAATAAGAGCGAAGTTTCAAAAACTAAAGATACTGCTCATGATAAAATTTATTCTGCAGTAATAAAAACATTAGATTGTTTTGATATTAAAAAAATTGAAAGATTATTAAATAAAGAAATAAAATTAGAACAATTAACTCCAACAAGGGTTAGTAAGAGAAGGGCTTTAATGAAAAGAGAAAAATTTGTGACTTTTTTAAGTACAAAAAAAATAAATGAAAATGAATTTGAATTAGTAATAAAAACATCACACGGTACTTATGTGAAAGAATTTATTTCTGGAGATGAAAACAAAACTACTCCCAATATTTCTTTAATTTTAGAAACAAAATGTGTTTGTGTTCAACTTGATGTTCTTGAAATTTTATAGTTGAAAATTATTTTTCAGTAGTCAAATAATTTTTGTTGATCAAAATTTTTTAATTTTGATTTGAAAATTATTTTTCAGTAGTCAAATAATTTTTGTTGATCAAAATTTTTTAATTTTGAGATAAAAATTATTTTTCAGTAGTCAAATAATTTTTGTTGACTTTTCCCAATTCCTTTTATTTCGCTTCTTTCTCCAATTTCAAAATCATACGAAAAATATTCAAGTCCATAACTTTGTAAAAGTTCAAATGCACTTTTTCTAATTTCTGGTGCTAAAAGTATCCCGCGAGTTTTAATCCCTTTCATTTTTTCTATTTGTTCAATATATCTTTTGAGTTGAGTAACAGCCGCATAATCTGCTTTTCTTCTTTTTAATTCAATTACAACAAATCTTCCTTCACTATCTTCTGCGATAATATCACAAATTCCTTTTCTAAAAACTTGTTGTTGATTAATTGGTCTAAGTCCAGCTTCTAAAAAAGAAAGATCGTCCATTAAAGCAGTATTGAGTTCTTTTTCACTTCCACTTAATCTTAAATCATTACTCATTGGTAAATTATAATTATTAACATCATCAATTTGATAAAAAGTTGTTTTTATAATTTCTTTTGGCTTTAATCTTTTTGAAACAAGTTCTATTTTTTGTTCATTTTCAGTTTGAATAAATTTACATGATGTAATAGCATCCATCATATAATTAGTTGGTCTAACTAAACGATTTTCGTGAATTGAAATACTTCGATCTGATTTTAAAATAACTAATCGTTTTCCTTTAAGAAGTTTTGAATGTGCTCTTCCTTGATATTCAACAAAACAGTCTCCAATAATAATGCACATTTCTTGATTTTTTATTGCAAGATTTATTTTGTCTACTGCACTATTTAGATTCATCTTATTAAATCTAAACTTAAAAAGGGTTTTAAATGCTTATAAATTTCAAAATTAAAGTTCTATCGCGTTATTTTTTGTAACTAAATAATTTCGCTCAATTCTTATTCCAAATTCTTTTGTATAAATCCCAGGTTCAATTGCAAGAACCATCCCGCTTTTTAATTTAAATTCGCTTTTTTGGCCTATTCCATTAGGAACATCATGGGCTTCAAGCCCCAGTCCATGTCCAACTGCATGAGGTAAAGAAAATGTTGTATCTGCTAGTTTGCTAGCCTTAACTCCATTTTTTATTTTGTTTTTTATTTTAATTAATTCTTCACTAACTTTTTTATGATTTAAATTATATTCTTCATATTTTTTCCCTTTTTTTTCTCCAAACCAAAAACTTTCACTAATATCAGAACAATATCCATTGTATTTGCATCCAATATCAAATAAAATTCCTTGGTTTTTTTTCAATTTTGTTTTATTTGAAATATGGTGTAAATTAACTGCATTTTTTCCAAAAGCAATAGTGCAAAAGTTTTTTTCTAGGCCTATTTTTTCAAATTCATTTTCAACAAATTGCTGTATTTCTATTTCACTAATTCCAACTTTTAATTTATTTTTTTCAATTTTTATAATATTTTTTGTATGTTTAATTGCAATTTTTATATATTTAATTTCAGTTTTATTTTTAATTTCTCTACTTTTTTCAATTTCGCTAGTAACATCAATAAATTTTTTTCTTTTTAATATTTTTTTTAAATTATTTAACATGCTAACTGTCAAGTATTTTCCATAGTAACCAATTTTTTTACTACTGCAATATTTTTGAAATATTTTTTTATATTCTTTATAAGTATCATATTTTAAAATTTGAATTTTTTGATTTTTATATTTTTTCTTTGCTTGGTTATAAGTAAAAGGGTGGGAAATAAAAATATTTTTTTTATTTTTATTTAAAATTAGAATTCCTTCATATTTGTACATTGCGCCTGGAAGATATTTATTAATTAAAGGACAAACCCAATAATCATTATAATTTGGAATTATTATTGAGTCTGCCTTACTAAACATTTTTTTGACCTACTTACTTTGAAGAAATACCTTGTATGCTTTAAATGTTGAATAAACATCCGCCTTACTTATTAATTCAAAAGGAGAATGCATTGCAAGTACTGGTGGTCCAGCATCAATTATATTCATATTATATTTTGCAAGTAAATATGCAATAGTTCCTCCTCCTCCTTGATCAACTTTTCCAATTTCTCCATATTGCCATGGAACGTTTTCTTTAGTAAATAATTGTCTAAAAAAGGATACATATTCAGCGTGAGCTTCACTTCCTGAGTATTTTCCACCACTTCCACTTCCTTTTTCTACACTAATTCCATATCCAAGTTTGTTCATATTATGTGGGTCCATTTTGTCAGCATATTTTGGATCAAATCCACTTGTCACATCTCCACTTATTGCAATTGATTTTTCTAAAATCAACTTTCCACTTACATTTTCTTTTCTTAATGTCGAAAGTTTATCAAGTACATTTTCAAAAAAGAACGAACTCATCCCAGTATTTCCTGTACTTCCAATTTCTTCCTTATCAACTAAAAGTACTGCAGTG
>CAZBHA010000089.1:0-3393 GCA_964491675.1 uncultured archaeon | reverse complement strand
AATTTATTTAATGGAATGCAATTTAAAACAAAATTAGACTTTAAAAAAATAAAAAGTATTTTTGAAAATTAATTTTTTAAAAAATGCCTGTGTAGCATAGCCAGCTATTGCACGTCATTGGTAAAAACTTTTGAAAAAAGTTTTATCAAAAGGTTTACAATTATGACGAGGTCACGGGGGCAGAGCCCGTCACAGGCTTTACTTTTTTTATCATAATACCTTTGCAAACAACAACTTTTTATTGTCCAAATGAGTAAACTATTTAATGGATATTTTAGATGAACACGTGGAAGGACTCTTAACTAGATATATTAAAGATAATATGATTGTTAGTTTTGGAACTGGACCAATTAATGAAAAATTTATTAGAAAACTTGCTCTATACATTGAAAGAAATGATTTAAATATAAAAATTATTCCAACATCACATAAATTAGGTTCTATTTGCAAAGAACTTAAATTAAAAACTGCTAATTTAGATGAAGAAAATGTTGATTTGGCATTTGATTTTGTTGATCAGGTTGATGATGATTTTAATTATATTAGTAACCAAACAACTTCATTAGTTAGAGATAAAATGATTGCTCAAGAAGCAAGCGAATTTATTGTAACATGTCATGAAGATAATTTTGTACAAAAACTAAACAAAACAATACTTTTAGAAGTTAGTCAATTTGCTATTAACAAAACTTTACTACAAGTAATGAACTTGGGTGAAGCAAAAATTTGCATAGAAAATGGAGAAGCAAAATTAAGCGAAACTGGAAATAATTTTATTGAAGTTATAATTGATGATATTTATGATCTTGATGATATAGAATATCAAGCAAAAAGGATCCCAGGAGTACTAGAAACTTCTCTTTTTATTGGATTTGCTGATAGAGTGCTTTTATATGGAAGTACTTTAAAAATGAAAAGCAGATTAACTAATTTTGACTAAAATTTAATACAAAACTCTAGTTATTAAAACCTTTTTATACGCATTTTTTGTATATTAAACTAGAGAATGCGTTAAGTTCCTAAAAAACATAACTGAACTTAAAAATAAAAAAATTACATTTGCAAAGCAAATGTTCTGGCTGCGAAATTGCCAGATTTTACTGAATTTTTTACCAAAAAATTCTGTCGCTGTGGATTAGTAGCTTAATACGACAACCCCTTTGAAAAAGGTGTTGTATCCCCAAATTATAATTATTATCACTCGCAAAGCGAGAAGCCCTGTCTCAAAGAGGCAGTGCGCGCATAAACGGAGCAAGCCGTTTTGTCGCTGTGGATTAGTAGCTATATCGCCTGACTCATAATCAGGAAATCGGCGGTGCAACTCCGCCCAGCGACATTAAAACTAACTCATATGCCATATTGAGTCTTCTAAAAAGAAGACGAAAATATTGCTTCGTCTAGCCATGGCGAAACAGGGCCGTGTGCAACTCCGCCCAGCGACACTTTTTATTTTACAAAATAGAATTAATACTATAACTATCCACTCTTCTTTTTATTACTTGCTTACCTTTTATCCATAATGATTAACCAAAAAACAGAAAAATTACTAAAACTTGTTTCAAGAAGTTTTGCACTTTGCATTCCTTTGCTCCCAAATAAAGTTAGAGAAAATGTGAAAAACTTTTACTTACTTTGTAGATATGCTGATTCTATAGAAGATTCTAATCTAACACACGATCAAAAAAAATACTTTTTTAATAATTTTATAAAAATAATAAAAGAAGAAAATTTTAGTGATTTAACTAAATTAAACAAAGAACTTCTAGAACACATTATTTCTAAAGATGATAAAAAAATGATAAAACAATTTAATCATGTTCTTAGTGAATTTTCTAGCTTTGATAATAAAACAAAAAAAATATCAACAAAATGGTTAGGCAAAATGATTTATGGAATGCAAAAATACTCAAAAAAAGAAATTGATGATTTTGGTGATTTAAACAATTATTGTTATTTTGTTGCAGGGACTGTTGGACTTTATTTAACAGAAATATTTGAATATAAATTTGAGATTAAAAAAACAAAAGAACTACGAAAAAAAGCAAAAGAATTTGGATTATTATTACAAAAAGTAAATGTAATTAGAGATTTTTCAAAAGATTATAAAGAAGGTAGAATTTTTTGGCCAAAAAAGTTATTTAAAAAACACGAAATTAATACTAGCCAAATGTTTGAAATAAATAATTCAAAAATAAGAAAATTAGTTCTAAATGAAATGATAATAAGTGCAAGAAAAAATGCTTTAAGTTCTTTTGAATATATTAAAATGATTCCAAATAAAGAAATTGGACTTAGAAGTTTTTGTGCTATTCCCTTATTTATGGCAATACCAACTCTTGTAAAATGCGAAGATAACCAAGATTTATTTGATTTTAATAAAAAAGTTAAACTTGATAAAATTAAAACTTTAAAAATAATTGATTCTATTAAAAAAAATGTTGGAAATGATGAATTTATTACACAGTATTACAAAAAACATTTTTAATTAAATATCTAAATATTTTTTAATTTCCTCAAAATTATTTGTTATTAAAACTGGATTAAATTTTTTTAATTGCAAATTTGTAGAAATTCCAGTTGTTTTTGCAATAAATTTTACACCACACCTTTGACACATTAAAGCGTCTTGTGTAGAATCTCCAATAAAGACAACTTCGCCTTTTTTTAATTTTAATTTCTTAAGAGTTACTTCTATTGGCTCAATATCCGGCTTTTTATGTTCCACATCATCACTAGTACAAATAAAACTCACATTTTTCATTATTTCTTTATCAAATATTGCATTAAGAAAAATTCTTCTTGAAGCAGTTACAATTGCAATTTTATATTTTTTTGAAGAACTTTTAATAAATTCTTTAGAATCTTTAAAAAAGTTCTTTTCTTTATTTTTTAATAATTTTAAAAAATACTTTCTTCGATATTCTACAAACTTATGAACATCAATTACTACTTTATGTTTGTCCATTAAATAATATGCAACATCCCTTGAATGAACTTGCGCTAAATCCCTAAGTTTTTGATTACTCACTTTAAATCCAAAATGCTCTATTGTAGCTTTATAACTCTTTAAAATATTTGGAATTGAATCAATTAAAGTTCCATCAACATCAATTAAAATTGCTTTTATCATTTTAAAAGTAAACAAAAGAAGAATATAAACCTAACTTCTTAAATTTGAAAAGTAATTTAAAACTTCTATTACACTTTTATTTTAGCACTATTTCGCAAAGCGAAAAAATAGATAATTACAATATTAAATCTTTTAAAAAAGAAGACGAAAATATTACTAACTAAACTAGTGCCCTGATAGTGCAGCGGTCAAGCACCCCGCCTTCTCAGAATTTTTTAGAAAAAAATTCAGTAAAAATGTGCCACCTTACAGTGACACTAACT
>CAZBHA010000088.1:1859-3509 GCA_964491675.1 uncultured archaeon | reverse complement strand
TGCCGTACCTCCCACGGGCTTACATATGATTTTGTGCCAGGACCTCCCACTTGCTTTTCATAAGACCGGTACATGGCCCAAGGGTTAATCGAGCCCTTTCCCCCGAGATTGTCCTGCTTACCTTTAGGACCTTCCTGGACGCGCCATTTGTTCTTGGTGTACATCCTGGAAAGGTTCTGGAGCCACTTCTTCTCTACGTCTCCCCGACGCCACTTTCCCTTGGCAATCTTGGTCGCTGCGACCTTCTCGAAACGAGATCGACGAGCTACTCTATCATCCCGCAAGGACTTCAGTGCTGGAGTACTTTTAGGGAGAGTGGAAAGCATCCGTGCCTCTCGAGGAGTGAAGTGCTCCAAACGCAACTCACTGTAACGTGCCCTCTTCTGCCTTCCCGCCACCTCTACTTGCTCCCTTTAATGGACATAGTGCACCCAGACCTCGAAGAATTTGGTCCCAGGAATAAATCGGCGAGGACCTCTGCGAGAAACCTTGGCCAGATGACCCTCTCGGCGGAGCTTCTCAGCCACTCCTTCAGCCACCTGCTCGGTCTGGTGGACTTCCAATCTTCGATAAAGCTGTCCATTGAAATCTCTAACTTCAACTTCGACCGGTATTACCATTAGCGCTTCCTTGTAACCTGGCGCATGATGATCTTGCGCAGGTATTCACTTACCCCGATGTCCTGCTTAGCTGCGTTCAACTCCACCTTCTTGGCGACGTCAATCGGCAGTCGGACCATCATAGCCTTCGTTAATTTACTTACCCCAGGCATCTTACTTACCTCCCTGTCCAGTTTTCCATACTTTAACTACTTTATCTGCAGCCATTCCGAAAATCGGAAAGCTACCCTCAATAGGTACCAACTTACCTGCTCTGACCACCTCAGGTCTCCAGGAGCCCTTGTCGCGATCATAGTAAACTTCACCAATACGCTTCTTGGTCTGGTTATCAACACAAATGTAGTACGAACCACCAGTAGACTTATACCAGGTGACCTCTTTATATCCCTGTGTCTTCATGCGTATGAATGCCATTCCGCCTTTACCTCCTCACCTTGACTGTGCCCAGAACCACCCTGGGCTTACGGCAAATACCCCAATCATAATGCTGGCAGAACGTCACTGCAGCCCCACAGCGTCCATTACAGGTACGATTTCGGCAGGACTCCGCATAAATCTTCTTGGTTCGTGTGCCTGGTATTTTAGTCATCTTAATATTCTCCCGTCGCGATGAGGACCATACCCTTTCGGCATAGACCTTATCTGAAATTCAGGGTTCTGCTGCCTCAACTCTTCCGCCTGTTTGACCCTCCTAACCGACAAGGTCTTCACTCTAGGCTGCTGACATACTCCGTACATCCCATAGAAGCGACAAGAGCAGTCCCCTCGTCCACACCGTCCATTCTTTCGACGATGAACGCAACTGCTACCCTGCACTAAGGAACTCTTTGCCATCTTCACCCCTCCGTATCCTTGAACTTCCTCCACTCCCGATGGACCCACCGGAACACCAGAGCGGAAAAAATAACATACAGGACTATTCCCGCCATTGCCACCCCAAAGATAACCCAACCACCCACTCCAACGATCATTTCCTCAACCCCCCGAACGACGTTACCCCACCATCCTTCATCCGGTCAGCTTTTATCTT
>CAZBHA010000088.1:0-1849 GCA_964491675.1 uncultured archaeon | reverse complement strand
AGACTTTCCCATGACCTGTTCCAGTCGACCCTCACCTTGCTCATCAATATAATCCAAACCGGAAGCGTGTCTCCACCCATTGCACCACGAACGCCACTTCAGGAATTGACCATCCTCTTCTCTGGGCCTACCTGCCCTACCAGCGTCCTTACTCCGATCATAGAAGTACGGTATCATCGGCCAATTCTCCGGACTCACATTTCTACTCAGTGGCAAATTGGAGTAGTAGGCCTCCTGACCTTCCTCATGTATCTTCTCCAGGTCCCGATTGGTAACGTGCTTAACTTTATCCATCCTACATGGACCCCCTTTTACAATCTTCCCGCATCTTCTGCCGTTTCTCATCTGCCTTCAGTAGCATTTTTATATGCTCCTCTGGAAACGGCTTGTAGGGATACTTCTTCCCAAGAAGCTCACACTTTATGACCATTCCGCAAGTCGGGCATGTCACATGCCACAGGCAAAGCAGACCTCTCGGCCAGTACCAGTTGACGTGGCAATGATGGCACTCGCCCTTGATATGAACCCGTTTCGAATACTTCAACATACCTCTTACCTCGCACTGCGACGCTTTTTAACAAGATAGGCCTTAATATTAGGATTATCCCCAACGAACTTGGCCAGCTTAGGACCCCCAATGAACTCCACGGACCCACCACGCCAGAGCTTGTAGTAGGTACGGCCGTCTTTTCTCCTACCCACCCATCCCTCCATATCACCGTGAGCCATCGTTACATCACGCAGGTTGTATAGCTGTCCCGCAACTATATCCTTAACAGGAGTCAGCATCATTACTACCTCGCACTACACATTAACTGGATTCTCCGGCACCGGATACACATCCTGGCCCTGGGAGACTTCTTCTTACCACAGATCGGGCACATCCGAGAGTTCTCCATCTACCCACCTCTCAACTTAGGCCGTTTCTTTAACTCACCCTTGAGGTACTTGATGATCCGGTCGGCCTCGTAGTCGTACCGGACTTTCTCCTCCATGGGCTCACGGATTCCCAGCTTCATGCAAAGGACCGTAATATAACGAATCTGTGCCGGTGAGGGAGGACGGTCGTACCCAGGACCTCGGCTGTTCTTGCTGCCAAATACCATCTATCTTACTCCAGACATTCCCGAGGGCTTATTCTTCCCGCCTCGAGACTCTAACATTCTCTTGACCTTAAGCTCGGTTTTCCGGCCACCCTCGGTATAACCCCCACTGGGGAACTTCGGATGGACCTTTCGAAACTCTGCCAGCAGTGCTGTTCCGATCCCCTGGCGCTGATACTCGGCTACCACAGATAGATCAATCTCCGTATCAGATAACGGAGATACAAATCCTACTACCTGCCCACCATCCACCGCATAGAAGCTGTCCCCATCCCGTTTCATGACGATACTACCCTGCCGGCCAATCGTTCTGGCACCATCTGCCATGCCGTCCAGGTCTCCCACATGCAGAGTAGGCCGGTCGGAGTCCATAAGGACCTTATCGGAGGGATTCAAATCGTGGAGATATTCTTTATCAGATTTCATTACAACCTCATACCCGCAATCCGGTTAGGATACTCGGATTGGGAACTCTTCTTCTTCCTTTTAGAGGAACTGTGAGACGACTTAGACTTACTAACCGTATTCGCTACTTCACGATTCCACATCCACAATGGATCGGCGTCGCTGTCCGGCATAGAGGTCTCCTCGTCAAAGGGTGCAACATAGACCTGCTCCACCTGCTCCTCACCCTTACCCTTACCGATATCCTCTTTAGCACTATTAATTATTGACTTAAGATCACTATCAGGACCAATATAATAGTACCCACCCACAACATAAACCGTAGCTATGTATTGTTTCAT
>CAZBHA010000087.1:0-3581 GCA_964491675.1 uncultured archaeon | reverse complement strand
TATTGATTTACCACAAGATGCTTATTCTCAAATAAAAAAAGTAATGATGAAAAACGGTTTTAGTCTTAAACAAAATAAATTAATTCAAAAAGAAAAACCTGCTATTATTGGAGTAATAATGGAAGTATTTGGTGCAATATTCGCATTTATTTTTATTGGACTTTGGGTGGTTTTACCTAGTTTAATTACTGTATCTCAATTTATTCAAATTGAAATTGGAATATTAATAACAATTTTAGTTTTTTTAATTGGTGGAATTTATTTATTCATCCATTATATGGATTTGATTTCAAGAACTTATTATATTTATGATGATGTAATAATTTATTATGAAGGATTTCTAACAAAAGTTGATTCTTTTATTCCTGTTGAAAATTTAAGTGATTCTCAAGTTACTCAATCGCTGTTTGAAAAAATATTTGATCTTCATGATGTAAAAATAAGTTGTCAAGGAACGGGGCATGAAATTTTATTTAAGAATTTAAAAAATGGAGAAAAAATGGAAAGAAATATTGATTCTTTAATAAAAAATTTTAAACCGCTTGCGGGAACTAATAAAAATAAAAAAGAAATCAGTAGTGAAGTAGCTTCTTTAAAAGTGCCTGCAATAAAATTGCAAAAAGTTAATTTTAATGAAAATTTTATTTATGAAACAAAAATGGATTTTAAACGAAGTTTAATTAATATCTTATTTGTAGTTGTTGGAATATTTTTATTTTTTATAATAACTGGTGCTATTGGAAATCCTTTTGCTATTGTTTCTGCAGTTGTTATTAGTATATTTTTTGGTGTGATTAGTAGTGTTGGAATTTTAATTACTGTTAGTTGCACTAATTATAAAATTCTTTCAAAAGGAATTAGTGAAAACTTTGATTTTTTAAATAAAAGAAATGTTGAATTTTCTGTTGATAAAATTACTGGAGTGATTTTTAAGAAAAATTTTATTGATAAATGGTTTAATACTTTTTCAGTAACTTTTTGGTCAATAGGATCAGGAGTAAATATTGATTTTAAAAACATAAAACAAAACGAACAATTAAAAGAAAAAATACTTTCAAAATTAGGCATTAATGATGAAGAAGAAAGTTATCGGATAGATTCTAAGGTTAGTGTTATTGAATTATTAAAAGCAAATATTGGGCTAAGTATTTTTACTGGATTTTTGATTTTATTTGGTTTTTTCATTTCAATTGGAAATATTATTTTTGTATTCTTGCCAATTAGTTTAATTTTATTAACTTTAATTATTATATTTTATAAAAAGTGGTTTTATAGTACTTCAAAAATTATTTTTACTAAAAATTATGTTCATTTTAAAGCAGGAATATTTTTTGTGAATGAGTATTATTCACTATTTGATAATATTAAAGATATCACTACTGTGCGATATCCTTTCTCTAAATATGGTTCAATTGTATTTAATATTGCGGGAGAATCAACAATTCAAAGTAAAAATAATTCAAATCAATTATTTTCAAGTGGTAGTACTGATCAATCAATGCCTGGAATACCTCATGCATTTGCAATTAATTATTGCGAGAAAATTAGTACTAAAGATGATTTAATTGATATGATTTTATACTTTAGGCCAACTAAAGAAAAAATAATTTCTTTTGAGAAAAATTTAAGTAATTATGATCCAAAAGTAATAATGGAAGATAAACCAAGTTTGAAAAATACTTTGCTTTTTTTAATTCCAGTTGTTGCAATTTTTGGAGGTGCGTTAACTTTTGTTTTTATTTCAATTTCAATTGAAGTTATAATACTTATTTGGTTAATTCTTATTGCAATAATTTTTTGGACTATTTTAACTATAAGAGTTCAAAAATGTCAAATTCAACAATACAGAGTTTTAACTAAAAGAGGTGTTTTTTATAAAACTCAAACAACAATTGTTTTTAGTAAAATTGATCACTTAAGTAACTATCAAGGTGTAACAAATAAGATTTTTAAAAATGGTTCAATTTTAGTTTACACTACTGGAAGTGGAAGACCGGAAATGATAATTTCAAATATTAATAGTTATAAAGGATTTTATAAAATGCTAGAAGATTTTTATCAATAGTTTAGTAATTTTTATTAAATTTTGCAAATATTTTGTTTAAAATCTTTTTGTTTAATTTAATATGTATGAAAATTAAAAATTTTTTAATCTTATTTTTTATTTTAATCTTAATTTCGTTTGTTATTTCTAATTCAATTCAAAATAGAAATTTAGAAAATCTTGAGTTTAATAAAGATGATTTTAGAGTTTATTCTTATTCAAAAAATTTGGAAAAAAATAATGATTTTTTAGAAGGAGAAATATTAATAAAATATAAAGAAAATAGAATTAATTTAAATTTAAACTCTGATAAAGCAAAAGCAAATGATTTTGCTAGGGTACAAAATATCCAAGTAAAAGAAAATTTTAAAAAAAATAATATTTCTTTAGTAAAAATAAAAGATGGAAAAACTGTTGAAGAAAAAATAAACGAACTTAGAAATGATCCTAATGTTGAATTTGTTCAACCCAATTATATTTATCATTTTTTTAGTATTCCAACTAATGACACGAATAGAAATTTATTATGGGGTTTGAAAAATACTGGTCAAAATGTTAATGGAACTATTGGGACAATTAATTCTGATATTAATATTGTTGAAGCTTGGGGTATTTCAGAAGGCAGTTCAAATATAATTGTAGCAGTAATTGATACTGGTGTTGCTTATAATCACCCTGATTTAATTAGTAATATGTGGGATGGGACTAATTGTTTAAATGAAAATGGTGATTTTTTAGGTGGATGCATTCATGGGTATGATTTTGTTAATAATTCAAAAAATCCCCTTCCGACTGGTAGTTCGCATGGGACACATATTGCTGGAACTATTGCTGCTTTAAAAAATAATGATAAAGGAATTATTGGAGTTGCTCCAAATACAAAAATAATGGCTTTAAAAGTAGACAATAATAATGGAACTCTTTCTACTAGTAGTGTTATAAGAGCAATAAATTTTGCTGAAGAAAATGGAACACATATAATTAATGCTAGTTTTGGTGGGAGTAATTTTTCAGTTCTTGAAAAAGATGCGATAGAAAATTTTAGTGGATTATTTATTGCAGCTGCTGGAAACTCTTCAAAAAATCATTCAACAGATCCAAGTTATCCTTGTAATTATGATTTGAATAATATAATTTGTGTCGCTGCAACAAATCAATTAGATCAACTTGCTTCTTTTTCAGATTATGGTATTAATTCTGTTGATGT
Source organism: uncultured archaeon (assembly GCA_964491675.1). Lineage (GTDB taxonomy): Archaea > Iainarchaeota > Iainarchaeia > Iainarchaeales > JAAZKV01 > JABIDZ01. Next base: position 330 of record CAZBHA010000087.1, on the reverse strand, counting down.
TGGGGCTCCTGGAGTTAATATTTATAGTACTATTTCAAACTCTGATTTTTATTTTCAAGATTTTGAATCAATTACAACACCAAATATTCCTGCAAATTGGAGTGAAGGTGGAACTAATAATAATTGGGGAACTTGGGACTTGGGAGGGAGATTTGGTAAAGTATTATATGGGGATTTAGCAATTCCTTATGCAAATAATGCAAATACTTCTATTGAATCACAAGTTTTTGATTTAAGTGATTATAATGGAGCAAATATTAGTTTTTGGACTCGTTGTGAAACTGAATTTGATCTATTAATTATTGATGAATGTAGCACCGTCAGTAATTT
>CAZBHA010000086.1:1864-3727 GCA_964491675.1 uncultured archaeon | reverse complement strand
TTTACTTCATTAAGTAGTTCATCAGCTTCTACTACAGTTCCTTCTCTTGATTTCATTCGACCAGTAGTTAGCGAAATGTATCCATAACTTAAATGATAACAATCCTTCGCCCAAGGCCTACCTAGTTTTTCAAAAATTTTAAATAATTGTTTTAAGTATAAATCTTGTTCGTTTGCAATTACCCAAATTGATTTATTTAATTTAAATTTTTCAAACTTATACTGTGTAAGTGCTAAATCATTTGTTGCATATAAACTTGTTTTATCCCCCCTAAGTAAAACTTTATCAGGCAGCCCTACGTCATCTAATTTTGCAAGAATTGCTCCATTATCAGCAACATAAAAAACTTTTTTTTCAATTCCTTCTTTTATCAATTCATCTTTTTTTCCTTCCTTAAATATTTCGCTTTCATAAAATTCTTTATCAAATTTTGTCCCATACTCCCTATAGGTTTGTTTCATTCCATCAATTGCCCACTTGTTCATTTTTTTCCAAAGTGCAATAGTTTTTTTATCGCCACTTTCCCATTTTTTTAATAACTCTTGTGCTTCTTCTTCCAACTTAGGATTTTTTTTAGCTTCTTCTGAAAAGTTAACATACATTTCCCCAACAAAATGATCTGATTTTATTTTTTCTTTTTTTGGATCTCGCTCTTCTCCAAATTTTTGATAAGCTAGCATTGATTTACAAATATGTATTCCCCTATCATTAATCAAATTTGCTTTTATTATTTTGTGCCCTGTTAAATCTAGTAAATTTGAAATAGCTAGCCCCAAAGTGTTGTTTCGCAAATGCCCTAAATGAAGGGGTTTATTTGTATTTGGAGAAGAGTATTCTACCATTGTATTTCCTTTCTTTTTATCAAATTTAATATATTTTTTTGAGAAAATATTTTCTAAAACCGCTGAAGATAAGTCACTTTTTGCTATAAAAAAGTTAACATATGGCCCTTTTTGTTCTACTTTTTCTAAAAAATCAGCTGAAATAGTGCTTGATAATTCACGAGAAACTTCAATTGGGCTTCTTTTTTGTTCTTTTGCAAGGTTAAATACAGGGTATGTGTAGTCACCTAAACCAAGAGGAGGAACTTCAATTCTACATAATATTTCTTCTTTATTTTTAAGAGTTTTTTTGGCAATTAGTTCAGCTATTTTTTCTTTAAAGTCCATTTATTAGATAGGAGTTAGAAGTATTTAAAATTTCTTGTAATTTTAAAAAATCTAGTGTAATTTTAAAAAATTGATATTTTTGCAAGTTAGAAAATTTTATTTTTAAATAAGAAAAATAAAACAAGAAAAGTATTTAATACTAATAAAAAAATTAATAAAAAAAAAGATTTAGATAAATTTTTAAAAAAATTATTTTTATTTATAATAAATTATTAATAAAAGAAATTAGATTTTTAAGAAAAGAATTATAAACTAATTCCATTTTCTACTGCTTATGCCAACACAAAACAAAATTAAAGTTAGGTTACACAATAATCCCCTTATTTTTTTAAGTAAACAATTTTGGATTTATTCACAAGGAAATAGAATAGGAGTAACAATTTATTTAATTTTATCAATAATTGCAAATTCTATTTCTGAAGTCAGCCCAATATTAATTGGTTTAATTTTAAATGATATTCAATTAAAAGGAATAACTAACCAGAATTTATTTTTTATTTTAGGACTCTTTGCAATTTTAATTGTTTTAGAAATAATGTATTGGATTTTTCAATTTCCCTCAAGAAACCTTGAAAGAAAAAATGCGTATTTTGCAAGAACTAATTATAGAAAATATTTAATCAGAAATATAAGTTATCTTCCCTTAACTTGGCATAATGAAAATCACCCAGGGGATATTAATGATAAAATTCAA
>CAZBHA010000086.1:0-1854 GCA_964491675.1 uncultured archaeon | reverse complement strand
ATTTTGCAACAGATACCTACTTAATAATTTCATTAATAGTTTCATTAATTTTTTCAATTTTAATGTTAGCTTATTTTAGTATAGAATCTTTATTAATAGTAATTCCAATATTTTTATTAGTAATTTTTGTTTCTATAAAATTTGATAAAAAACTTGTTGGACAATTTGATCAAATTAATAAAACTGAAAATAAAGTTTCTGAAAAAATTGTTGATATGTTAAATAATATTTCAACAGTAATAATTCTAAGAATTGAAAGAGTAATAAATAAAAATATTTTAGATACAATGATTGGTGCAAGAAAAGTTCAAGCACAAAATATAAAAATAAATGAATTAAAATGGGTTACAATTTCTATAATTGGAATAATAATGGTTTTTTTAGTAATTGCAAATTATATAATTCTTTCACTTACAACTGGAACTTTATTAATTGGAACGCTGTACATTCTTTTACAATATTCTCAAAATATTAGAACTGTATTTTATGAATTTACTTTAAGATATGGAATAATAGTTCAACAAATGATTACTTTTAAAAATATTCAGCCAGTAATTGATGCTTTTACAAAAAAGAAAAAAGTAAAAAGAGCAAAAATGTGGGATTGGAAAAATATAAAACTAAAAAATATTTCATTTAGCTATCACTTAAAAGAAAAAAATATCACAGTAAATGTAGATAATGTTTCTTTTGATATTAACCGCGGAGAGAAAATTGCTTTTATTGGAGAAAACGGCTGTGGAAAAACTACAATGCTGCGCCTTATTAGAGCAATAATAACTCCAAAAAAAGGAGAAATTTATTTAGATGAAAATAAATTAAAAGATGGATTTAAACCAATTAGTTATAGAATTTCTTTAATACCTCAAGAGCCAGAAATTTTTGCAAACACTATTAGATATAATATTACTCTTGGAGTAAAACACAGAAAAGATTATATAAAAAAATTCACAGACCTTGCTTGTTTTACTAGCGTAATTGAAAAATCCAAAGATAAAATTGATACTATAGTTGGTCAAAAAGGAACTAAATTAAGTGGTGGAGAAAAACAAAAACTAGCTCTTGCAAGAGGACTACTTGCTAGTGTAGATAAAGAAATAATACTTCTTGATGAACCCACAAGTAGTTTAGATAAAAAAACTGAAAAATTAATTTACAATAATATTTTTAGTGAATTTTCGAATAAAACAATTATTTCTACAATTCATAATTTAAAAATTTTAAATATATTTGATAAAATAATATTTTTTGAAAATGGAAAAATAATTTCTATTGGAACTTATCAAGAACTTTTACAAAACGAAAATTTCATAAAGTTTTTAGAAAAAAATAATTAGATTTTTTTAACAATAAAATAAAAAAATAATTTAAAAATCTTATTTTCTCCGTGGTTAAAATACATTAAATTAAAAATTAAATTTCTTTAAAAATTAGCTCACCATTTTTCTATTAATATTTCACTTTCGCTAAATCCTTTTTTTACTACTTCTTCTTTTACTGCATCTAAAAAGTTAGGCATTCCACAAGCATAAAATACTTTTTTTTCACTAGGATCAAAATCATATTCTTTTATTCTTTCTTGAACATATCCTCTTTTACCATTAAAATTTTCTTCAACTCTAGAAAAAGTTGGAATTAATTCTAACTTATTTTCAATAGCATATTTTTCAAGTTCCTCTTTATACAAATAAGTATTAGGATTTCTACATCCAAAAAATAAAGTTAACTTTGCAATAGATTTTGTTTTTATTAAATAACGTAGCATTGCAATATATGGTGCAATTCCTGAACCAGTTGCTGCAAAAAAGTAATGATCCTTTTTTTCTACTAAAGAGTAATGTCCAAATGCTCCTT
>CAZBHA010000085.1:0-3733 GCA_964491675.1 uncultured archaeon | reverse complement strand
TTCTACAACCATCCTCACAAAACACACTTTCTTCTTCCCATTGATTACTAACACATTGCTTTTTTGTAAAATCATCAACACAAACAAATAATCCTGCTTCTACTTGATAGGCATTTTGATCAATAATACAAAGCCCATTATTTCTTTGAGTATTACATCTTTTCACTCCAAAAGCATCTTTTGAACAAAGTGTTTGGGAACTATTTAACCCAGTAAAACAATCTTGATCAGAATTACAAGTTGCACCTAATTTTAAATTACAATAAATATTTTGATCAATTGTATAAATATTAGTAAATCCACAAACATATTTTTCTGAATCTAATCCCAAATCATTTTCAACTAATTCTCCATTAACACATTTTTTAATTTCAAGAGATTGTGTTTTTCCTAAAAAATGATTTCCATTCTTAATTTCTAAATTAAAAAAAGATGTTGAAGGAAATTTTCCAATTAAACAATCATTTTTACTTAAAAGCCTACATCTTTTTACTCCTTCTAAATCAAAGTTACAATTATCTGAGATGCATTCATTATCATTTTCACAAAGAGCATCAAGTGGCCTTTTTTGTAAAGGATAAAGTTGCATTAGCGGATCACCTACTGTGATATACGAGGGGTGAGAAATATGTGCTCCACTTTCGGCTAGTGTTAAACCTGCAGCATAAGCTGGCAAAAATTCAATTTGAAAAGAAGAATTTACATAAGGTTCGCTAACATGCCCAGCTCCTCCAGCAAAACTTTTTGAATAATTTGTTCCCCCAAATGCATTTGGACTAAAAGCATCAGCTAATTTTCCTTGTTTAAAAAATAACATGTTTGGTTTATGTTCTATACTACCAGTAAATGTTGTTGCATTAAAACTTTCAAGACTTCCAACAACAGCTTTATTTGATACTTCAAAATTAAAATTTCTCGGATCAACTGCCCAAAATCTACCATTGTAATTTGCATGATAAACTCCAGGGCCAAAATAAGCAATTACTGGATTTAAAGTAGTTAGGGGTTTATCATCAGTGTAATCTATTAAAATATTATCTAAATTAATTCCATGAATATTCAAATATTTTTCTCCATTAATTAAAGCAGTTTTTGTTATTGAAAATTCATCTTCATCCCCATCTAAAACCCAAATCAAATTTTGACTATTTACTTCACCACTAGCCTTATCAATCATCATTTTTACATCATCTAAATTATAAGCAGTTAAATATGAAACTGCATATTTTAAAACTAAATTATTATTTTCATCAATAAAATTTTCTTTATTAAAATGTAAATACCCTGAATTTATATCATATAAATAAGTAGATTCTTTTTTTGGTTTTGAAAGAATAAATGATGCTGAGAAAAAATTTTTAATTGAAACAAAAGGACTTAATACAATTGACAAATCTTTAGCATATACTCTAATTGGAAGATCTTTGGCTAAAGCTAGGTGTGTAATTTTTAAACTTGAGTTTTCTTCAACCCATTTATCAATTGGGTTCATTACATATGTTTCAAAATCAGACAAATACATGTCTTCATAAATATTAGTTGGATAAGGCATTTCTTCTTCAAAAGACCAAACTCCAATTAAATCAGTTAATAGATAATTTTCTCGCTTATTATTTAAATTTTTTTGATAGGCAGTTTTTATTTCTTCATTAGTCAAAGATTTATTTAAAATTACAGCTTCATCAATGAGTCCATTAAAAGAAGCATCATTAGTTTTTGAATATCCCCAATAATTTTCTGGCCAAAACTCATCTGATAGAGTAACTAATTTATTTCCAACAGGGTGATTAATAGTTGCAACTTCTTCACCATTTAAATATAGTGATTGTTTTCCAGTCGCTGAATTATAAGTTGCAACAACTTGATACCATTTTTTTAAATGATCTTTTTCTAAAGCATGACTAAGACCATGCAAAGATTTTTGTCCATTTTGATTAATTGTAACTGCTATAAAAGTTAGATTATTATTATCAAGTCTTATCTCATATCCTTCATGATTTATAATATCTTCAGGGTTATTCCCAGCCCATTTCCACCCACCAAAAAGAGCTTGAAATCTATTATTTGCTGTTGGACCTTGAAATCGATTAAACCATAATGAAATAGTAATATCATTAGTATCTACTTTTTTAATTGAATATTCTGAATTAAAAAAAGTATAAGTATTTTCAATAAATCCTTTTGTAGTATACATTAAATTTCCATGTCCATAAGTTAGGGGAAATTTATTCAAAGGAATATCTAAACCTAGTAAATGTACCCCTGGTCTTTTTTCAATATAATATTCACAAATTTCTTTTGAAATTTGAGTATTTTTATTATATACGCAAAGTGCGTTTTCATTTTTTGGTTGAGCAACATCTAATTTTTTTGCTTTAGTAACAATATTTTTCAAAATAATATCATCTTTAGAAATTTGTTTTATTTCACTTTCTTCAAATTCTTGAGTAGTAACAATATTAAATTTTTCAAGTTGATCACCATATTTATTAATATCAAAATAATCTACTGGGCAATCAGTTGGGCAGAAGTATTGTGAGTTTGGATTTTCTTCTAATTTGCTACAAACTCCATCTCCACAAACAGGCGGAAAAGTTGTACAACCAAACAAAAACAAAGCCAAAACAATTAAACCAAAAATTAGTAAAAATTTTCTCTGCTGCATAAGATAATACTTTAATTAAAATATTTAAATGCTTGTTTTTTAAAAATTACAATTTAACTAAAAATTACAATTTAACTAAAAGATTATAAATTAAAAAAGAGTTATTTTAATATGCCTAAAAGAACAAAAACACCCAACTCAAGATACCGACTTAATGCTAGTTTAAAAACAAAAGACAGAATTGCAGTAAGAAACTTTGCAAAAAAGTTTCCAAAATCAATAATGGGAGTAAGGCAAATTATTGGTGAATTACAAAAGATTTTAGTAGATATTAATAAAGAAAAAAAAGGTAGTAAAAAATTAAGAGAAAAAGAATATAACAAAAGTGGAGAGGCAATGATTGTTCAAAAAAAAATTAAAGTTCCTTTTAAAAGAACAAATCCTGTTTATGGATGTCACCAATTATCAAAAGCACTTACTGTAGCATTAAGAAGTATGGGAATACCCTCAAAAATTGTAAGATTTTTTCCAGACAATGAAAGTTTTGTTTTATTTAGATTGAATAAAGAATTATATTTAGCAAAACCATTTAGTGGAGACATTGAAAAAGTTGATGCAAAAAAAAGACAACAACTTAAACTAGACACAAAAACAACCCTTTTTGGAGTTCCAAATTTACGTGTTAAAAAAATGAATAAATATAATTATACAGATTTTCAATTGGACTTAAAATCTAAACCAATTAGTTAATTTTTTTAAAAAGAAAAAAAAATTAATTACAAATAAAAGTTCTTGAAGGAGATTTTGAACAAACTAAATTCTTACAAAAATCACTAGTAGATAAATTATTACAATATTCAATTAATTTTTTATCTTTAGTATAAACTGGGTTAGGTAATTGAGCACTATAATTAATCATATAAAATTTAACATTATTATTATCACAAGAAAGTATTGAAATTGGGAAAATCTCATCATCATTTTCTAGATCACAAAAATAATAAAATTTTAATAATTCTTCATCAGTCGTTTCAAAAACAGTACTTTCTAAAACAAAATTTACTAAGAAAGCTAGAATTACTAATAGAATTATAAAAATGATATAAAAACCAATATTTTTCATTTAAT
>CAZBHA010000084.1:0-3736 GCA_964491675.1 uncultured archaeon | reverse complement strand
TTTTCAAATTTACTTATTATGCAGAATTTTTAAATGGTTTAGCAGAGTATGAAATAGATCAAGTTTTTGTTGGAAGATATAATGGCGAAACAAAATTAAATCCTAGCGAAGTAAATGAAATAAAATGGATTAGTTTAGAAGATTTAAATAAAGATGTAAATTATAATCCAAAAAAATATACTCCTTGGTTTAAAATTATTCTGGCTCACGAAAAATGGAAAGAATATTTTAATAAATAATTAATTAGCTAAATTCAAAAAAAATAATTATTAGGGGAATAAAAAATGGATAAAAAAGCGTTTGAAGGATTTTATAAAAAAACAATTAAAGAAAGGCAAGAAATTTTAAAAAAAGAATTTAATTTAACAAATGAAGAAGTAACTCTTTTAGAAAAAGAAAGTTCACTTCCCCTTTTTTTAGCAGATCAGATGATAGAAAATGTCGTGTCTACTTTTTCGCTTCCCTTAGGTTTAGCAACAAATTTTGTAATTGATAAAAAAGATTATATTATACCTTTTGCAATTGAAGAAGCTAGTGTTGTGGCTGCTGCAAGTAATGCTGCAAAATTATCAACTGGGTTTATTACTTCTGCAGATGAACCAGTAATGATTGGCCAAGTACAAATAATTAATTGTAAAAATACAAAACTTGCAAAAGAAAAAATTTTGAAAAATAAAAAAGAAATTTTAAATCTAGCAATGGACAAAGAATCTGCCATAGTAAAACTTGGCGGGGGTCCAAAAGATTTAAATGTTGAAATTTTAAAAACTAAATTTGGTGAAATGCTTGAAGTTCAAATACTTTTTGATGTGCGAGATGCAATGGGGGCTAATACTATTAATACAGCTCTTGAAAATATTGCGCCAAGTTTAGAAGAATATTCTGGCGGAGAAGTTTTACTAAAAATTTTATCAAACTTAGCAATTTATCGTAGGGCTCAAGCAAAAACAATTTGGACAAAAGAAGTTTTAGAAGAAAGTATGAAAGGAAAAATGAAGGGAAGTGAAATAGTAAAAAGAATTTTACTTGCTTATGAATTTGCAGTAGCTTCAGAATTTAGGTGTGCTACTCACAATAAAGGAATAATGAATGGAATTGATGCTGTTGTTATTGCTACGGGAAATGATTTTAGAGCAATTGAAGCAGGGGCACATGCTTTTGCTGCGTACGAAGGAAAATATTCTCCTTTAACAAAATTTTATAAAAATAAAAATGGAGATTTAGTTGGAGAAATAGATCTTCCACTAGCGTTAGGAATTGTTGGGGGGGTAACAAAAATTCATCCACTTGCTCAATTAAATTTAAAATTACTTGGAGTTAAATCAAGTTCTGACTTAGCAAGAATAATTGCTAGTGTTGGTTTAGCGCAAAATTTTGCGGCACTTAGAGCTCTTGCTACTGTTGGAATACAACAGGGACATATGAAACTTCATGCAAAAAATATTGCAGTTCAAGCTGGTGCAAAACAAGATGAAATAAAAATAGTTTCAGAAAAAATGATTGAACAAAGTTCTATTTCTCAAAGCAGTGCTGAAAAAATACTAAAAGAAATACGAAAATAATTTTTTTAAAATAAAACTAATTATCTGATTTAAAATAATTATAAAAACAAGTTAGTTACTACTTATATTATGCCAGTTTATAATGCAAAAAGAAAAGTTAAATCCCAAGACGGGATTACTAGTAAACCTAAATTTGCAAAAAGACGTTTAGTTGTTACTGAAAAATGGGGTTATAATGGAGTTAATATAAAACCAATTGAAAAATTATTAGATTTTCCAATTATGGATCATATTGGAAAACTTTGTAAAACAACTTCTCCAGTGGTGGTGGATTGGGGGTGTGGCAAAGCAATTTCAACAGAAGAAATAGCAAGAGCTAATCCTAATGCGAGAGTTTATGGTTTTTCAAAAGAATCCTACCTCCACTGGAATCTTCTTTTTATGGGTGGTAAAACAAAAAAAGGAAGTGCTAGCAAAAATTTAAAATTAATTCATGCTGAAGCAAATGACTTTTTTAGATATTTTAAAAACTCTTCAATTGATTTTATGTTTTCTCGCCTAGGTTTAGTTCATTTAAAAAATTTGCCACTTTATTTAGAAAGAGTTGTTCCAAAATTAAAAGTTGGTGGAATGATTATTACTGATAGTAATTATTCAAGAAGAGAATTTTTAAGTATTTTAAAAATAAGTGAAAGTGGAATAAAAATTGGTGAGCCAAAAATAGTTAAAGTGCGAAATGGAATTTTTAAAAAACCTACTTTAAAACATATTTATTCTTTTCCTAATTTTGAAATAGAATTTAGTAAACGCTCTGAAGATGGAAAAGATATAATTATACTGCGAAGAACAAAATAATATTAAAAAATTAATTTAGTATTCTTGCAAGTCTAGGATTCATTTTAAGCCAATCTTTTAATTCTGCATCAAATTGCCCTTTTGAAATTTTATGAATTGTTGTTACAATATCTTTATCAAACCCAAATTCTCTAATAAAAAAAAGACCAATTCCCTTTTTTTTAAGTTTTGCTTCAATATTATAAGCAAGTTCTCCCAGTTCTTTACCTACTTGCCAAGGTGAATTAAATTCTGGTTGTGATTCATATTCTCCAACTTTGTTTTTTTTATTTCTTTTATTAATTTTTGTTTTTAATATTTCTAAATTCACTGCGCGTTTAACAAGTTCTTCTCCTGAAAGTATTTTTTGATCTTTAAAAAAAACGCGACTATCTAAATAACTTTCAAAAGCACTTGGCATAATATATCCATTTGGTAAATGCATTGAGTGTGCAAATTCGTGAAAAATTAATGGTTGATAATATTTTTTTCTTTTAGAATAACCATTTTTTCTTCTAAGTGTTGTTTTATATCTTGTCAAATTAATTCTGCCTTGATCTGCGTTACTAGTTTTTTTAGTTTTAAAATTACTAGTGTAAACTCCATCTGCTGAAGGTTTTCTGAAAAATGCTTTTGTGGCACTTAACAAGCTTCTATTTTTATCATAATCTTTTCTTGCAAAATTAAATTTACTTTTAAATCTTTCAACTAAATTAAGTCCAAGATAAACTCTTTTTGGATTTGCGCCATACCTTTGATTTTTATTTACACCTTTTTCTCCAATAATTAAAGTATTTAACCCGCGTGAAGCCATTTGAGTATCAGCCCTTGCTCTAGCTTGATCGTTAAATCTGACTTTTTTAGTAGTTGGTTTTTTAGAAACTACTTTTGGATTTTTTCTTTTTGGCATATATATTATTTATTTTTTAGTATTAAAAAACAAACTGACTTCGTCAATGCACGAAATTGATTTCGGCACAAGAAAGGTTTTTATATACATAGATTTTCAATCTAATTATAACAAATTTTGTGATAATGTATGGCTGGAATTGTTGGTTGGGGTGCGTATATCCCTAAATATAGAATAACTGCAGAAAATATTGCTGCTGTACAAAATGCAAATGCTATTGCAATCAAAGCAGGGTTAGGTTTAACTGAAAAAAGTGTTCCTGGAAAAGATGAGGATACTGTAACTATTTCAACAATGGCAGCAAGAAATGCGTTAGCTCGTGCAAAAATAAACAAAAAAGAAATTGGCGCAGTTTATATTGGAAGTGAATCTCATCCCTATGCAGTAAAACCTTCTTCTTCAATAGTAGCTGAAGCCCTTGATATTGGAAATGACTATATGGCAGTTGACACTGAATTTGCATGTAAAGCAGGAAGTGCAACAATACAAA